>NZ_JBALOX010000061.1:0-31888 GCF_036965165.1 Bacillus sp. JJ1521
AAGAAGCGTTTTTCATTGCAAAAATCCACATCAACTCAAAACCTGACAAAAAACACTAAATAATTTGCCGATTAGACGACTAAAGGCATCTTTATTTTCAAAGCGTCCATCTATGACGTTTTGGATAAAGATGCCTTTTTTCATTCGTTTTTTCGATGGGAGGAGGGGGATTTTCCAAATGGACACAAGGAGAATGAACATGGGGTTAAATAATTTTTAAAAATACAAGAATAGCAGAAAGGATGATCAAAATGAGTGAAATCGTCATTTTATCGGGAAGCCCTTCGGAAAGTTCAAGAACAGATTTGGTTCTACAATATGTTGGAAAGATGCTTAAACGTGAGGGGTTATCCGTCACAAATGTATCGGTTCGAGATATTCCTTCTGATGACATTTTTAATCTGAGGTTCGACAGTCCTGCACTTAAGGATCTAACTTCACGAATCCAAGGTGCGGATGGAGTAATAGTAGGATCGCCAGTTTACAAGGCAGCCTACACGGGAGTTTTGAAGGCACTACTAGACTTGCTTCCCCAAGATGTGTTAGCAAAAAAAGCAGTTTTACCAATCATGACAGGTGGAAGCCCAGCCCATTTACTTGCGATTGAATTTAGCCTCAAGCCTTTATTGGCAGCATTGAAGGGGCACAGCCAACAGGGAGTTTACTTCCAGGATTGCCAAATCGATAAAGCACAAGTCGTCAATCCCATTATCGATGCTAGTGTATTAGAAAGACTGAAAAAAGAGCTTTATTACTTTGTTGAAGCAGTTAATCAGAAAAAAGATTTTGTCCTATAAAAATTAATTTAAAGGGAGCTAATAACTATGACAAAGAAAAGAATTTACTTAAATGCGTTTGATATGAACTGTGTGGGGCATCAATCCCCGGGCTTGTGGACACATCCAGAGGATCAATCCCACCGCTATAAAGATAGCGAGTATTGGATTGAACTTGCGAAGCTTTTAGAAAAGGGAAGATTCGATGCTATATTCCTAGCCGATGTGTTAGGTCAGTATNNTGTGTATCAAGGTTCTAGAGATGCCGCGGTTCGTCAAGGTACACAATCACCTGTTAACGACCCATCACTTGTTGTGCCGTTAATGTCAGCAGTGACTAAGCATTTGGGCTTTGGGGTGACTGCATCGGTTACACATGAGCATCCTTATACATTTGCTCGCCGGATGTCGACGCTTGATCATATTACAAAGGGGCGTGTAGGCTGGAATATTGTCACTTCATATTTAAAAAGCGCTGCCGTTAACATAGGATTAGAGGACCAAATTAATCATGATGAGCGGTACGATATTGCCGAAGAATATTTACAAGTTTGCTATAAATTATGGGAAGGCAGCTGGGAGGATGATGCTGTTTTACTAGACAAAAAGAACCGGATTTTCGCCGACCCAAGTAAGGTCCATGACATCAACCATGAAGGAAAGTATTATAAGGTTCCGGGTGCCCATCTTTGCGAACCGTCCCCACAAAGAACGCCTGTACTATACCAAGCGGGAACTTCCTCTAAGGGTCGTGCTTTTGCTGGTAAAAATGCTGAATTAATCTTTATTGGTGCACCAACAAAGAACGCCGCTAAGCATTCTGTAAAGAAATTGCGTGAAGAGGCAATTAAGTCTGGTAGAGCACCAGAGGCAATTAAAATCCTAGCTTGCATTACACCGATTGTTGGCCGAACAGAGGAAGAAGCTTACGAAAAGTTCAATGAGTATCAAAAACATGTAAGCTATGAGGGAGCACTAGCACTTCTCGGTGGCTGGACCGGAATCGACTTTTCAGAATATGGTCCGCATGAAAATCTTCAGTTTGTAAAAAATGATGCAATTCACTCTGTGGTTGAAAACTTTACTAAGATTGATTCGGATAAAAATTGGACGATCGATGAAATAAAAAAATATACCGGAGTTGGTGGATTGGGTCCTGTAACGGTTGGAAGTCCTGAACAGGTTGCAGATGATTTGGAGAGTTGGGTGGAAGAGACTGGAATTGATGGATTTAACATAGCTTATGCGATTACCCCTGGTACTTTTAAAGATTTCGTAGAGCTTGTAGTGCCGGTCTTGCAAGAAAGGGGTCTTGTACGAAAAGAATATGAAGGTGACACATTACGAGATAGCCTATTCGGTCAAGGGAGTCAATTGCCTGCTCATCATCCAGGAAAGCAATACTCAAAAAAAGCAGCACTAACAGTACAATAATGCGGACAAAGCTAAGCCTTCGTAAATTTACGGGGGCTTTTCTATTTTTTGATAAAGATAGAAGAGGAATTATACATTAAAAGGTGAATATAGTAGTTAAAAAGCTATATGTAGGGGGAATGATGATGAGCTTTATCGATGGAAAATATATTGAAGTCGATTCAGGGGTTGAGTTATTTGTTCAAGATGTAGGAGAAGGGGAGCCCCTTGTTTTTATCCCAGGTTTTACTTTCACTACTGAGGTTTTTTCAAAGCAAATTGACTATTTTTCAAAAACAAATCGCGTGATTGTAATTGATCCAAGGAGTCACGGAAGATCGACTATGGCTCTTCATGGAAACGATTATGTCACACACGGCTCAGATTTAGCTTCCGTTCTCCAAACATTAGATGTTAAAAATGCAACTCTTGTAGGCTGGTCATTTGGTTGTTTGACGGTTTGGGAGTATGTAAAGCAAAATGGCTTCGATCATATTAAATCCTTAATTTTTGTTGACATGCCTCCAAAATCATTATCTGTCCATAATGATTGGGTTGAAGGTAAGCTAGATGATATTGCAGCAATCTACAATGGTTATTTGCGAAATTCAAGCGGACAAAGGGAGTTCATAACAAGCTATATTACTCAGGTAATGGTGCAAAGAGAGCTTGAGAAAGAAGAGCTAACCTGGCTAGTTGAGCAATCATTAAAAACACCATACTACATTGCTGGTAATTTATTTGCCTCAGGGATGTTTTCTGATTACCGAGAGGAAGCAAAAAAGGCTAGCAAAGCAGTTCCTACCTTAACGATTGTCGCGGAGCACTGGGCTGAAATTGCGGAAAAGTATACAAATGAATTAACGCCAGAATCTCAAGTGAAGGTTCTCGGAGGACATATGATGTTTTGGGAGCATGATGAAAAATTTAATAAGTTTGTCAAAGACTTTCTGAATGAAAATTAGGAATTGAAATAAAAGGACAGTTCCTTTGAACGAAGGAACTGTCCTTTTTTATCTCGCTAGCTTTCTTCGATTTAAATAAACAATACCGAGCAAAATTATTAGGGTTAACCCAATTAAGTAAATGCTGTATTGGTTCATCATCGTTCCAACCTTCATCCACTTCTTACCCAATTCATGTCCTAATGTTATAAAGGTAAAGCTCCAAAAGATGGCCCCGGTGTAGGCAAAAACGGCAAATTTTTTATAACGTAAGGAATTTATTCCTGCTAGGTATGCTGTAATATGCCGAACGCCAGGTATAAAGAAGCCGATAAATAATAAATATGGTCCGAATTTATTAAAGAGATTGCTCGTTGTTTGAATTCTTTTTTCTGTTAGATGAAGTTTAGGGCCAAACTTCCGAAGAAATGGAATTCCTAATTTTATTCCTAAATAATAGCTGATTGTAATTCCGACAATGGATCCAATCGAAGCACTCATTAAAGAGAGGGAATATGACATTTTACCTTGATAAACGGTGTATCCTACATATGTAAGAAGAATTTCATCAGGAAGCGGCAATCCAATGATCCCTGCTGCCAAAACGATTATCAAGCCGAAATACCCATAATGCTCTAATAAATAATATAACTGATCTCCCATATGTTTTGACCCCTTCTAAATGCAATGTGCCACGGGCAGTTCAGTTTCCGCTAGTATTAAAGGAATACAATGCGGTTTTTGTCCGATTAAAATACCCTTAACCATATCATACTCTATTAGAATGACGGAAGAAAGGAAGTAGGGGAATAAGTAGGATATGTTTTGATCTGAATTCAATTCAGCAAGGACTATAAAAATGGGCCAAATAGATCATGATCTATTGGCCCATAAATAATAATTACTCAGCTTCTACTAAGATTTTTATGTGATTTCTTTCTTTAAGAAGACCTTCGAATCCTTCCGTAATAACTTCATCTAGCGTAATACGTTTTGTTACCAATTTTTCAGTTGGGAAATATCCTTGAGCCATTAAATTGATAACGGCCGGAAATACATCCCGATACCCGATAATACCTGTTACAGTCCGTTCTTTCATCACGATATTTTGCGGATGAACAGAGGCTTCTGTTTCAAAAATGCTGACAATCATTGTTTCACCATTGAATTTTGTAGAGTTAATGGCTTGGACCAAGACAGGTGGCACTCCTGTAACTTCATAAGCGACATCTACTCCGCCATTAGAAAGCTGTTGAATTTGCTCGACCACATCGCCATTATTTGGATTAATTCCAATTGCACCAAGTTCTTCAGCTTTTTGTCTTCGTTGCTCTGAAAGTTCTACCGCATAGATTTCAGTTGCGCCTGCAGCTTTCAAAGCCTCGATAACTAATAAACCGATTGGACCAGTTCCAAATACCGCAGCTTTATCACCAACTTGAAGTTTACTTTGCTTCACTGCATGAAGAGCAACTGCTACTGGTTCAACAAGTGCACCCTGTTCATAGGATACGGTTTCGGGAAGTTTATGTAACATGTGTTCAGGAACAGAAGCATATTCAGAAAATCCTCCACCGCCTCCAGAAAGGCCATAAAAACCCATTTTGTCGCAAAGATTATATTTTCCCTGTTTACAAGCTTCACATTCTCCGCATGAATAGATTGGTTCAACTGCAACACGGTCACCAACTTGTACCTTAGTTACACCTTCACCCAATTCTACGACTTGACCGGAAAATTCATGTCCCAATACAATTGGTGCTTTATCTCCGGTAAGTGGATGTGGAGTTTCAGATGGAATAAAGATAGGTCCTACCGTATATTCGNNTTCTACTCTAAGTTTTACCTCACCTTTTTTTGCATTAGGCTCTTCAATATTTTCTAATCGTAAATCCTTTGCCTTGTACCATCTTAAAGCTTTCATGATTTTCATCCTTCCAAAATAGATTAGTAGATTCCTGATCACAATGTCAGTATAGCATCAAAATAATAAACAAAAATGAAGAGAATCTTAAAAGATTGTGAACTTTTTCACAAGATGATTAAAAAAAGACCACGCTCTTATAATGAATAAAACTACCCATTCAATCAGGTTTGGGTAGTTTTATCATGGTTAACATTAAAATGTTTCAGTACCTTTCAATCCCTATGACTGCAATCAATTCACCTTATCCCACGAAACATTAAAGACCTTTTTCCACAACAAAGGTAAAGACAGTATGGCTAAGGCAAGGTAAATATAGAACCCATATGGGAAAAGCATACTGATAACATGCAGCCCTGCAAAAAGCCCAGCTAACATCATTAACAGAAATATAATGCCGCCATTTCCTTGACTGTAAGTTTCAAACGATTTTGAAAAAGGAAGTGACTTTTCAAAAATGGCAAAGCAAATGACCGAATAGATAAGCGCACTTACAAATACAAGAATTAGGTCAGGTATGATTCTTACACCATAAATTGGGATAAACACAAAACAAATGATCAAATAGATTGGTAAATACAGGTTCACAATAAAGGCTTTCATCGTTCCGCTAAAAATGGGTTTTAAGCTTTTTAAAGGTGATAGTTTATATATCCAAGCTCCCTTATGAGTTCCTGAGTATTGAAGCGTGATGATTGCGGTCGGTATCAACCACAAGCTAAAATAAATGTTCAAATACGACTTGCCTTCTCTTATAAGTGCAATTGATTCCCAACTAAATTCACCCATAAATGAAAACAAAAAAATGAATGGAATAATGATAGAAAAGCCTAATGAAGGATAGACCTTTAACTTAAACTCCCTTTCATTTTTTAGCATGAGACTGGAAAATTGATAGAAAACTCTTTCTTCTTTTGTTGGACAAATCAATCTTCTGAAAGAATCTCCAATCTTAAGACGTTTTTTCTTTCTTCCCTTATTGTGTTGAGAAAGCTTTTGAAGATTTCTTTCAAAAGAAGGGGTCAACCGTGCATAGATCCAAATCGAAATAAACGGGACGATTATTCCTAGCCCGGCTAGAAATAAAAAGAAAGTGGAGGAGACACCGTCCATAGCCAGTTCCACAATAATCCCGTACCAAATTGGAAAAACAAAGATATGCCACCACGCTGGCTCAAGGTTGATGGAAAGGTCAACGATCTCAAAGGATCTAATGAGAAGTTGGTAGCCGATCATAATTGAAAAGGACAAGCCGATTTGAACATAATTGATTATATCTTTCAACTTCTCTCCATCAAAAAATTGAAGAATGAGTAAATAAATTAACGCTGTCAATGCAATGATCAATAAATCTATTAAAATGACATTTAATATTACAACAAGGAAAAATACAATGCCATGCTTAATTAGTCCTGCAATGATTGAAGGACCCGCCAATGCTATGGTCATCAAGGATAGATAAATCATTATATGTATTAGTTTCGCTGCACTGATCGTTTTTCGATCGATTGGTTTAGGATAGAGAATATTTCTGTCACGAATATCAAGGAGCACCGATGAAAAATCAGAAATCATTGAAGTCATCAAGAAAAAAATAATCATCCCAAACACTAGACTCATTTGAAAAAGATAATTGTCCCCCATAATGGTAAAGGGAATTAAAAATAGCCCAAACAAAACATAGATCCATAAGGATAAAAGATAATGATTTTTATCTTTTTTATCCTTTTTGTTATTTTGTGAGAAAATAGTTGGCACGCGACGTCGGTCCATCACAAGTTTAGCCTGCAGAATTTTTCGCATCATTCGATAATCAATTCCAAAACGATTAAAGACTTTTTCAAAACGATCCAACAGCTTTAAAGAAGGAAAGTCCTGCATATCACACCTCACCAACAATCGATACAAAACGTGATGCAAGTTCTGTATGCTCGTTGAATCCAGTCAATTGGTTGAAAATCCCTTCCAAAGACCCTTCCTTATTTTGTACCTTTAATTCCTCAAAGGTTCCATCTGCGGCAATCCTTCCGCCATGAAGGAGGATGATTCGGCTGCTTATTTTTTCAACGACATCCATGATGTGTGAAGAATAAAAAATAGTTTTGCCCTGCTGTGCCAATTGTGACATGATTTCCTTAAAAATCATCACACTGTTTGCATCAAGTCCGTTTATTGGCTCATCAAAGAAGAGGATTTCAGGATTATGTAGCAAGCTTGAAATAATCAATAGTTTTTGCCGCATTCCTTTGGAATACGAAGCAATTCGGGAATGATACACTTCACCAACACCAAATAACTCCATTAGGTTTTTCGCTTTGTAGTCAGCCACTTCATAATCAATCCCATATAATTCACCAATAAAGGTGAGATATTCTTGACCTGTTAGACTGTCATAGACATCGGCAACCTCTGGAACATATCCAATCTTTTGTTTGTATTCCATATTGCCGTCCAAAATACTTTGACCAAAAATCTTTACTTCACCTAAATAGTCCTCTTCAATCCCGAGGATAATTTTAACTGTCGTACTTTTTCCAGCCCCGTTTGGTCCGATATATCCAATGATTTCCCCTTTATTAACTGTTAAAGAAACCCCTTGAAGGACGGGCTTACTGCCATAACTTTTTTGTAAATTGGCAATCTCAACAATTGCTCCAGTCATTCAATCAACTCCGTAACTATTGTTTTTTCCCTATTTTACCATATTTAGAGAATCTATTTACGAAAGAGTATTTTTTGTTGAAAGGTAGCCAGTAGAATGCAGTGAATCCCTGGCACCACAGGAATATAGCATTATATAATATCAAAAGGGTGTTTAGTTATTCAGGAAAAATGCAAATCCATTATTTTCGTTTGAATAAAAGAATGCAAATGTCTATAATTTTTTGGGGTATACATTTATAATTGGGAAGAGACTTTTTAAAACCGTAAATTTATAATAAATGGCGTTGATGTGCGAAAATACACGCCATATAACTTGTACATGTGGTATTCTAAATATATATAACTGTTGGAGGTTTTTAGAAAATGCAACGAACTATAGATGATGAAAAGAATCCGAAAAAGCCAGTTCCTACAACATATTCAAGAACAAATCCATTTCCGGCAAAAGTTCTTAAAAACATTAACTTAAATGGGCAAGGTTCAAGTAAAGAAACAAGACATATTGAATTATCGTTAGAAGGATCTGGGTTTTCGTATATTCCTGGCGACACCCTTGGAATAGCACCTTCCAATGACCCAGAACTAGTAGCTGCTCTTCTTGAAGAAATGAAGTGGGATGCTGAAGAAGTAGTAACAGTTGGTCGTCAAGGGGAGTCAATGCCACTTAAAGAAGCATTGGAAACGTACCTTGATATTACTTTGCTTTCAAGGAAGATGTTACAAACTGCGGCAACATTTACAGACAATGAGGAAATTCAAAAGCTTGTCGAAGATGCAGCAGCTGTTAAAGAATATATCGATGGTCGTGATTTACTGGATATGCTGCGTGATTTTGGTCCGTGGAATGTCCCTGCTCAAGAAATCGTAGCTTTATTACGAAAAATGATACCAAGACTTTATTCCATTGCAAGTAGTCTAGCAGCACATCCTGATGAAGTTCATTTAACAATCGGTGCTGTTCGTTACACAGCCCATGGACGTGAACGCAAAGGGGTCTGCTCTGTTCAATGTGCCGAACGTGTTCAGGAAGGTGATACACTTCCAGTATTTGTTCAAATCAATAAACACTTCCATTTACCAGAGACGCTTGATAAAGATGTGATTATGGTTGGACCAGGAACAGGAGTTGCACCATTCCGTTCATTTATCGAAGAGCTTGCGATAAATAAAGCAACAGGCCGTTCGTGGTTATTCTTCGGAGATCAGCATCAGGCGACTGACTTCTTATATCATGATGAATTGGAAAAATACCAACAAGACGGAATTCTAACAAAAATCGATGCTGCATTCTCTCGTGATACAGATCAAAAAGTATATGTACAGCACAAAATGCTTGAGAACAGCAAAGAATTGTTCGAATGGATTGACAATGGTGCTTATTTCTATGTGTGTGGAGATAAAGACCATATGGCAAAAGACGTGAACGAAGCCCTTCTTACCATTATTGAACAAGAAGGTGGAATGGATCGAGAAGCTGCTGAAGCTTATCTTAAAGACATGAAAACAGAAGGCCGTTACCTACGTGACGTGTATTAATATATAGTTTGAAAAATAACCCCTTGCCAAGTGCGAGGGGTTATTTTGTGTCAGTGAGGCCGACTTTCGAGGCGGGACCCATTCTTTCAACAAAACCAACAAAACAATAAGAACGCCAGCAAAGCGACTAGGAATTGCAAAGAAACAATATGACATAAAGGGTATTATCTATATGCAGTAAGCAAAGTAAATAATACTTGGCTTTTATTGTCCCACAAGAAAGGATATATGGTATAATTTGTTAATAAAGATATTGAATATTCTTGAAAATGGGTGTCGATGTGAGAAAAATTCTTATGTTCATTTTAATGTCATTTATAGCCTTAATTATTTTAGGTTGTTCCTTTAATACATCGTCAAAAACACTTACAGATGAAAATACAAACCAAGATGTTACGGTTATTGAAAATCCAAGTTCCGAAATGATAACTCATCACCATATGTACGATAATATGGATAGAGGTAATCACGATTATTTTGATAAAACTTTAGCGATTGAGAAAAACATCAACGTGTCTGATATTTCAAGAGGAGATGTTGTTTTTTTCGATAATAAGGATGGAGATAAAGATATATCCAGAGTGGTTGCTTTGCCAGGTGAAAAAATTAAAATAACTAAAGGTCAGATTTATATTAATGGTCAAAAGTTAGACGCATTTTACGGTAAAGCACATAGGCTTGGTTTAGATGAAAAAGGTTATTTCGAAATGATGGATAATAAGGGAAATGATTACGATAAAAAAGGTATGACAGAAATTTTCGAAACGAATATGAAAGAAGTTAAACTCTCAGATGATGAATACTATTTAATTGGCGATGATTGGTTCCGAAGCAAAATGTTAGTGTTAAAAGAAGAAAAAACCATTGGAAAAGTAATTGGATACGTAAAATAAAATAGGCTCTTTGCGTAAAGATTGTGGCTTTTAGATTATTGTTAATGAGAACGATGAAATGCTTCAAAATATATATTTAATGATTTAGTATTATTAAATCGGAAAGTAGGGTCTTCAAATGGCTTGGATATATCTTGTTTTGGCAATCGCTTTGATAGGAATTGGGACTTGGGGATTAATAGCAAGAGCGAAATGGTTAGAGAAGCAATCTAATAAACTTAATAAATAAATAAAATATTTAAAAAGGACATCGATTTATCGATGCCCTTTTTTGTGCTATATTGTTTGCTAAAACCAATGTAATATGTCCACCAAAACATAGGTTATTTATACCTCTATTTTACATTTTCTACTTCAAAACCGAACCCGTTAACAAAACCTAGGTGTTTTCTTTAGCTTAAGCAAGGTAAATTCAGTAGATAAGAGGTGGGACGATGGACTTATCCCCTTGATTCAGAATATCTTTTAATTGTTTCCTTGCCCGATAGATTCTTGTTTTCACTGTGCATGGTTTAAGATTAAGGATGTGGGCAATTTGGCTTTCTTTTAAATCGTGCCAAATTTTAAGGGAGAGGACGTCCCGGTATTCTCGTCGCAGTTTTTGAATGGCATGATTGATTTGTTCCATTACGAGGACTGTCTCTACTTCCTCCTCAACGTTTTTACTTCATTGTTTTTCCTAAGCATTCCAGCATTTCCTGCTCCATTGGAATCCCCTTCTTGCTTCTTTCCATCCTGACAAAATCAATCGCCGTTCTAGTCGCAATGGTAGAGAGCCAGGCTCCTATTTTTCTATTGTCTTCGATGGTATCAATTTTATTGATTGCTTTTATAAACGTTTCGTGAACAACATCCTCTGCCATATGTACATCCCGCGTAATCGAATAACTAATACGAAACAGTCTACTATGATATTCATTATAGATCTCCGAAAAATGAAGCTCCACAAAAACACCCCTTTGGTTTGGGACGAAAGGGGGACTCTCTGCCCCTGTTCCTTCCGTCTTGTTACATTAATAATGCCAATGTGATTTTAACTTTGAATAGATCGCCGTCCGTTTCGATTTCGAGATTACCGTGGTGGAGGTCGATGATGGATTGGGCAATGGCAAGCCCAAGTCCGGATCCGTCCGTGTGTCGAGAGGTGTCACCACGTTTGAAACGTTCGAAAAGCTCATCGCTTTTTTCGCTTAGCTCGTATTTTGATACATTTTTAAACGTGATGATGGCTTGATTTTCATTGGTAATCGTTGAAATATAGACACGTGAATTTTCAAGTGAATATTTAAAAATATTTCCTATTAAGTTATCAAATACTCGCCACATTTTTTGCCCGTCCACAAGTGCATAGAGTGGTTTTTCACTGTTTGTCACACGGAATTGTAGGCTAGATGAGTTAAGCGTATCATCATGTTCCGCAATCGCCTGTTGTAAAAGTTGGACGAGGTCAACCTTTTCCAAGTGTAGTTCGATATTTCCGCTAGCCATTTTTGATACTTCAAATAAATCATCAATGAGCACCTTTAATCGTTTTGATTTACGGTCAATGATTTCAAGATAAGCAGAGCGATCCTCATCGGATAAATTTTGTGTTTTCAGCAACTCCGTATACGTAATAATCGAGGTTAAAGGTGTTCGAAGGTCATGACTTACATTTGTGATGAGCTCCGTCTTTAACCGTTCGCTTTTTGCTTGTTCATTTAGAGAGGTTTTTACGCCGAGTTTTAACATGTTGACATTTCCTGCTAAAGTAGCAAACACAGATTTTCCAATGATGGGCAGATCCTCGCCTAATTTTCCAGCTGCTAACTCATCTGTCTTCTCCACAATTTTATTAAAATACCCAACTTTCTTGACCATCGAAAAGAAAAGTGGGATCCCGATAATTCCAAGGGTCAGTATATAAAATAGGAAAAGAAAAGGGTTTAAAATTGTAATGACGCCAAAACCCAAACCAAAGATGATGGCTAGAACAACAAAGAACTGTGTCCCAGTACTCTGATTTAAAAATGCTTCCTGAAGGCTTTGCTTTCCTTTTTTATAAAGGACGATAATCCTTTTTTCTGCTTTACTGATAATGCCTTTTTCCCATTCAGTCTTTATATTTTGCCAATCCTTTAATTCGGTTATAAGGTATTTCCCTTGAAGATAAGTAATGCTTACAAAAATAGAGCCAACCATGATAACCAAGCCTGGCCCCACTGCGTGATAAGGGTTATAGAGAACATAATCGAGGTCGGTCACAACAACGAAAATACAGAAAATCGATATTAAGCCTGTTAAAATGAAGAAGATTACCCGTGAATCAATTGGGAGTTCATTGTAAATAGGTCTCCACTTTTCAATTTCAACTGGAACAGCTTTCACTTTTTTACCAAGAACTAAAGAAAGAATGAGAGCTAGAATGCTTGTAATTGCAGCAACTAGTAAAATCAGTTGCTTTTGTCTGTAGGAATCATATTGCTTAATCAAAGGATTTGAGGCATCTTCGGCTGCTGACACTGCAATTTCCCCATCGAGTGTTCCAATATCAGCAGGAATAATCGAATCAAGTAATTCTGTAATTTGGTATGGCATATAATATGTAAAATGTTCACGAGTTATTGTGTAATCCTTAAGAAAATGGGTACTTTCCTCGCTCATAGCCGTTTCGACTGCCTCACTATTTGTACGCTTTATATTCGTATATATTTTTCCTGTTGTTGGATTCGTAAAATAAAAAAGGAACTCTTTTTTATATGTTGCATAATCAGACTTGTAGCCTTCTCTTTCTTTATAAAATTCATCGATGCTTTTTTCTTTTTCCTTGATAATCTTGTTTTTTACATGATCATCACTTTTAAAATTTTTCGTAATGTCCTCAATTTTTTTATCACGTTCAGCTATATAGGTGTAGGCTATTTCTTGGTAATTTGCATTCAACGCATCTTGAATTCTTCCTTCATATTGTAAATTGATATTTTCAATCTGTTGAGGCAGGTCGCCATAGCGATAACGGTGCTCATGAATTTCATCTTCGGTAACGGTAATTGCTTCTTTTGCCTCTTCTGAAGTGATATCAGCCAGCTCAAACATGCTAATTAATCCGACAAACTGATTGAGTTCTTCTTGAAAAGATGGCGTGTGAAAATAATCCTTATGTATATAATTGCTTCCATGGACAAGCACAGACAAGAGGCCACATAGTCCAAGTGTAAAAAATAAAGCTATGAAACCAATCGTGATTTTACCTTTCCATTTTGTAGCCAATTCCCCAAACCACCTTTAAATATCTTGGATTTTTCGCATCAATTTCAATTTTTTCACGGATTTTTCGGATATGAACTGCAACCGTATTTTCTGCGTTATAGCTAGGTTCCTTCCATACACGTTCATAGATTTCGGTGATTGAAAATACCCGACCAGCATTGGTCATAAGCAATTCAACAATCTTATATTCAATCGGGGTAAGCTTCACTGGCTCTCCGTGAACAGCGACTTCCTTTGCCTTCTGGTCAAGTGTCAAACCATTTAGGTCAATTACTCTTTTAGCTCCTTCATATGTACCGAATGTGACATATCGTCTCAACTGTGATTTCACACGAGCAACGAGTTCCATTGGATTAAACGGTTTTGTTACATAATCATCAGCGCCAACTTGAAGCCCAAGAATCTTATCTGTGTCTTCACTTTTTGCACTTAAAATGATGATGGGAATATTATTGGTTTCACGGATTTTAAAAGTTGCTGAAATTCCATCTAGCTTTGGCATCATCACATCTAAAATAATCAGGTGAACCTGTTGTTCATGTAAAATGTCCAATGCTTCAATCCCATCTTTAGCCTTCAGCACCGTGATCCCTTCGTTTTTTAAGTAAATCTCAATCGCATCTCGAATTTCTTTTTCGTCATCAACAACCAGTACAAAATAATGATCCATTTTTCACCCAACCTCTAATCCGCTTTCATAGTTATATAGTAACCGGTAAATCTTAACATTCCATATCAAAAACTCTTAAGAATTTCTTAATATTTTTAAAGTCTAGGAAACTTCTCTTTCATTTTATATTAAATGGATGGAAATGGAATGGGGAAGAGGAGACTTCTTCGGAAATAGATTTTGATTTCTAGGTCTTTCGTTATCAAAGAAGGGATCTATAACTTTATAAGGAATATATTAATGAGGATAATTATTAACAATATTTAGGAGGTTATTAAATGGCTACACAAGGGATTTTAGAATGGACACTTATATCCGAATGTCCAATTCCAAACGATGTGCATGATTTATTAGTTGCAGGAGAAGAGGCGATTGCAGCCTATAAGACGTTTCGTGATAGCGCAATTTTTACTAATAAAAGATTAATTGTTCGCGATGCACAAGGCTTAACAGGTAAAAAAGTAGAAATATATTCATTGCCTTATTCTTCAATTAACATGTGGTCAACGGAGAATGCTGGGGGCTTCCTGGACGTTAATGCTGAAGTAGAATTATGGACACGTGCTGGTCATATTAAAGTCCATTTGAAAAAGGGAGTAGATATTCGTAAGTTTGATCGGTTGATTGCTAATGCGATCTTGTAAGCTTCAATATATCTTTCACTAGCTGATAGTAAAGGCGGTTTCTGATGTATTCTAGGAAACCGCTATACTTTTCTTTATTAAGGATTTTCATTTTTCTAATAGATCTAACGCCCTCAACGTCAATTCCCTCTGGCCCAATTACCCTTTGATAAAGTTATCAACTACAAAAGCTGAGACGCCTAATGATGTTGAATATTTTCCAAGCTTTGAGAAGTCGAACTGAAGGTCGTTTTGGTGGAATGCGAGTGTGTGTTTTTCAATCGTATTCCGTATTGGCGTTTCTATCCATTCCCTTGCCGAAGCTAGTCGGTTTCCGATGATAACTTGCTCTGGGTTGAATGTATTAATGATATTGGTAATACCTAGCCCTAGGTAGTTGCCAATCTCTTCAAACAATTTAATCACCTTTTCATCGCCGCTTTGAGCTAATTTAATTAGCTCATCTAAAGTATGGACGCTTTGATCTGCCATTTCAAGGAGAGCTTGTTCAGATGCGTAGGCTTCCCAGCAGCCTCGACTTCCACAGTTGCATCGTTTTCCGTTAAAGTCGATAATCATATGACCCATTTCACCGGAGAAACCATTTTTACCTTTATAAAGTTCTTTGTTAAGGATGATTCCAACACCAATTCCAATACCAGCACTAATGTAAAGAATATTTTCTTGATCCTGTCCTGCACCAAATTGTTGTTCACCGACAGCTCCAGCCTTTGCTTCGTTTTCAATGATAATAGGCACTTCGTAAAGCTTTTCAAGATCTTCTTTCAATTTGATATTACTCCAGCCAAGGTTTGGAGCTAGAAGAATGGCACCTTCGTTGTTCACGATTCCCGGAACACCAACCCCGATGCCAACAATTCCATATCTGCTTTTAGGCTTTTCATCCATTAACGACTGAATCATATCCTGAACAATACTCATGATTGACGCATAAGTAGTTCGAATTACGGTTTGGTTTTTTTTAATCAGAATATTTCCCTTTAAATCGGTGAGGACAGATAAAACATAGTTCACACCAATATCAATCCCGATTGCATACCCAGCATCTTTATTGAAATGAAGAATTACAGGGCGGCGCCCCCCACTTGAAACTCCGGGGCCAGATTCTAAAATCAAATCCATTTCTATTAATTCAGTAACTAGTGTAGAAACTGTTGTTTTATTTAGGCCTGAAATTTGAGCGATATCGGCACGTGAAATTGGCTCTTGTTCAATGATCAATTGCAAGACGAGTGCTTTATTATTCTTTTTCACAACCTGTTGATTCCATGTTATCGTTTCCACTGTTATAAACTCCTTGATTAGTAGTATTCATATTTTATCACACTACTTAGTATGATGGATATACGAATTATAAACTTGTTTAAACAAGGGGTTGAGTATTAATTTTATTTTTTGGGATGAAAAAATAAAATTAATACACAATACTTAGTTTAATCGATAGACAAACTAAAAAGACGGTGCTATAATTTGGGTATAAAAAGGTAATACATATTTTTTTGAAAGCACTTTCACTAAATAAACTATTAAAATACTAGGAGGAATAACCCATGGCATATTTTGAATCCATTAACAAAATTCAATATGAGGGAGCAAAATCAACAAATCCATTTGCATTTAAATATTACAATCCAGAAGAAAAAATCAATGGTCAAACAATGGAAGAACTTCTTCGTTTCTCAGTTGCATACTGGCACACATTTACTGCGAATGGTTCTGATCCATTTGGTGTGGGCACAGCCATCCGTCCTTGGGATCACCTTAAAGGATTAGATTTAGCGAAGGCACGTGTTGAAGCTTCATTTGAGCTTTTAGAAAAATTAGATGTTCCATTCTTTGCTTTTCACGATGTTGATATCTCACCAGAAGGAAGCACGTTGAAGGAAACAAATGATAATCTTGATGTAGTCGTTGCGATGATCAAAGATTACATGAAAACAAGCAAGGTTAAATTACTTTGGAATACAGCAAACATGTTCACAAATCCACGCTATACACATGGTGCTGCTACTTCTCCAAATGCGGATGTCTTCGCTTATTCTGCAGCGAAAGTAAAAAAAGGTTTAGAAGTTGCAAAAGAACTTGGCGCAGAAAACTATGTATTCTGGGGTGGGCGTGAAGGATACGAAACTTTACTTAACACAGATATGAAACTAGAAATGGACAACTTAGCTCGATTCTTCCATATGGCAGTTGACTATGCAAAGGAAATTGGATTAAATGTACCATTCTTAATTGAACCAAAACCAAAAGAGCCAACGAAGCACCAATATGATTTTGATGTAGCTACTGGTCTAGCATTCTTACAAAAATATGATCTAACAGACCACTTCAAGTTTAATATTGAAGCAAACCATGCGACATTAGCCGGCCATACATTTGAGCATGAATTAAGAATAGCTCGCATTAATGGTATGCTTGGTTCAGTTGACGCAAACCAAGGGGATATGCTACTTGGATGGGATACGGATGAATTCCCAACAGACCTATACTCTAACACACTGGCCATGTATGAAATCTTGAAGAATGGTGGGCTTGGTAAAGGTGGTCTAAACTTCGATGCGAAGGTAAGAAGGGGTTCATTCGATACAGACGATCTTTTCCATGCACATATTGCCGGTATGGACGCATTCGCTGTTGGTCTAAAAGTGGCTAACAAATTAATAGAAGATAAAGTTCTTGATAGCTTTGTTGAAGAGCGCTACAGTAGCTATACGAAAGGTATCGGTTTGGACATCGTTGAAGGAAAAACAAACTTCCGTGAGCTTGAGGCATATGCACTTGGTTTAACTGAAATTAAAAATACATCAGGTAGAACGGAACGATTAAAAGCGCTAATCAACCAATATTTATTAGATACTCTATAATTGATTGAATGTGCTGGTAGTAGACTACTCCAGCACATTTTTTAGAAAAGGATGATACGTATGAAATATGTAATCGGTGTGGACCTAGGAACAAGTGCGGTTAAGATTCTACTTGTGGACCAGTATGGGGAAGTGGTAGGCGAGGTATCGAAATCATATTCACTCATTATTGAAAAATCAGGCTATAGTGAACAAAATCCAGAAGAATGGGTTGTAAAAACAACGGCAGGTCTTAAGGAACTTATAGAGCAATTTGATGGCGACGTTAATGACATTGAAGGAATTAGTTTTTCCGGACAAATGCACGGACTTGTTTTACTAGACAAAGAGAACCAGGTATTGCGTAACGCGATACTTTGGAATGATACAAGAACAACAAAGCAATGTGAGGAAATCTATGAAACTTTCGGAAAGGAACGTCTTTTAGAAATTACAAAGAACCCTGCGTTAGAAGGCTTTACATTGCCGAAAATCCTTTGGGTAAAAGAAAATGAGCCACAAGTTTTTGAACGCTCTAGCATATTCTTGCTTCCGAAGGATTATTTACGTTACCGTATTACCGGGGCTGTCCATATGGAGTATTCGGATGCAGCAGGTACATTATTGCTGAATGTTGCAAAACGTGAATGGAGCGGGGATGTGTTAGAGACTTTTGGACTTGGACTTGATTTCTGTCCTCCTTTGGTTGAATCACATACATTTGTTTGTACGGTTACACCTGAATTTGCAAAGGAAACTGGATTATCGGATAACACTAAAGTATTTGCCGGCGGTGCGGATAATGCTTGTGGTGCGATAGGTTCAGGCATTTTATCTGAAGGTAAAACCCTTTGTAGTATCGGAACTTCAGGTGTTGTGTTGTCATATGAAGAGCGTAATGATCATGATTTCGAAGGTAGGGTTCACTATTTTAACCATGGTGAAGAAAATAGGTATTATACGATGGGTGTGACCCTTGCCGCGGGCTATAGCTTAAGCTGGTTCAAGGATACTTTTGCAAAAGACGAAGCCTTTGATCAATTTTTGGAAGGTGTCGATGAAGTGCCTGTAGGTAGCAACGGATTACTTTTTACCCCATATATCGTTGGAGAACGGACCCCACATGCAGATTCAAATATTCGCGGTAGCTTCATTGGTATTGATGCTGCTCATGAACGAAAGCATTTTGCACGCGCTGTTCTTGAAGGTATTACATTTTCATTATACGAGTCCATTGAGATTTTTAGAAAAAGCGGAAAAGCGATTGATACAATTATTTCAATCGGAGGCGGTGCGAAAAACGAAACTTGGCTGCAAATGCAAGCTGATATTTTTAATGCGAGAATAGAAAAATTAACATCTGAACAGGGTCCTGGTATGGGAGCGGCAATGCTTGCAGCATATGGGTGTGGCTGGTTCACCTCCTTAAAACAGTGTGCTGAAGTATTCCTTCAAACCTCAAATACTTATGAACCTATTCCAGAAAATGTGGTAGCATATCAAAAGCTTTTTGCGATTTATCAACAGATTTATACACAAACAAAGATAGTAAATGAGCAATTGAGAGAGTATAGGAAGTAATTTTTAAATAGGCGTCTGTCCTTTAGGGGAAGATGCCTATTTTTTTATAAGTATTTTTCTCCACAAAAGTGCTATAATTAAATAATTATTTCGAAAAATTGTAAACATATGAAGTGCTTCGTGGGGAATTACCAACATCTCCATTCTATTCAAACGAACTACAATTTGATAAAATGAACAAGAATCCAAATTTGAGGTACATATCATGAATCCGTTAACAAACTATATAGAATTTAATAGAGAGAAGTGGGCAGAACTTCGCAATAAGACTCCTTTGTTGCTGACTGCCGAAGAACTTGAGAGCATTAGAGGGATAAACGAAGAAATTTCACTTCAAGAGGTGGAAGAAATCTATCTGCCATTGACTCGTTTAATCAACTTAAAAGTCGAAGCCTCCCAACAGCTACAAGGAGTGACGAACTCCTTTTTGGACTATAAGGCAAAAAAAGTTCCATATATTATTGGGATTGCGGGTAGTGTTGCTGTGGGCAAGAGTACGGCAGCGAGAGTACTTCAAACTCTATTATCACGTTGGGATAACCATAAAAAAGTAGGATTAGTGACAACCGATGGTTTCTTATATCCCAATGCAACTCTAGAAAGCAAGGGCCTTATGAGTCGAAAAGGGTTTCCAGAAAGCTATGATACTCAAAAATTAATTCAATTTATGATGAAAGTGAAATCCAGTAAACGAAAAGTGGAAGCACCGCTGTACTCTCATTTAACGTATGATGTGCTGAAGGATAAAGTCGAGATGATCGATCAGCCGGATATTTTAATTGTTGAAGGGATTAATGTCCTGCAAGTCAGCAAAGCACATTCCGTTTTCGTAAGTGATTTCTTTGATTTCTCCATCTATATTGATGCAGATGTACGGAATATCAAAAATTGGTATATTGAACGATTTTTGACGCTTCAAAAAACAGCTTTTCAGAATCCAAAGTCTTATTTTCACCGCTACACGGAATTATCATTGGACGAAGCAATCCAAAAAGCAACTGATATATGGGAAGAAATCAACGCGAAAAATTTACGGGAAAACATCCTGCCGACACGCCGCCGGGCTAAAGTCGTATTGAAAAAAGGCGAGGACCATTTAATGGAGAAGGTTTATTTAAAGAAGTTTTAGTGTGATGTTGGGTCATTTGACAGATCTTCTGTTCGGTAATATAGAATAATAGCTGGAAAGGGGGTTCCTAACCCAAATCTAAATGGGAGGATTTCAATCCTCTTATTTTTTTATATGAATTTACATAAAATAATACTACTCGGTCGATGGACTTGTCCCACTGCTCAGTGTAACATTTTGGCTGAAAATGGAGTCTATTCTTTTAGAATGTGACAAATGCTCAGGAGGTATCTATGTACAAGAAACGATTACTAGCTGGATTAATTGGTATACTCTCTGTTGCTTTGATTGCTGGTTTACTAAATGTGTTTTTTGAAAAAGATGAAAAACCCCAAGATAGTGAACAGGCTACTCCTAGAGAAGAATCAAATATACAGGATGAAGATGTAGTAGAGAAGCCTGTTGAAGAACCAGAAAAAGCGGATGCTCTTGAGCGGGTTAAGGAAGTTTTTTCACTAGCTAAAACAGGAAAGGCTCCACATACTCCTTTTATAGCTGGAAAAACGAATTTAAAGGAAATTCAGGAGCAATGGGGTGAGCCATCATCAATTGATGAAACGGCGATAGGGGATTTCGTGGGATATCCTGACCAGGACGTGACAATTGGGACTCAGGATCAGCTTGCTTTCGATATTCGCTCTTACCATTCAGATTTAACGGCCCTCCATTTGGAAGATATCAAAAATGCTATGGGTGAACCAGCTGAGGTTAAGTATTATCAGGATGAAAAGGTTAACCAAATTATCTTAATATATCAAGTGAATTCCACATTTCAGCTGAAATGGATTTTTCCAAAACCAACTGAGCAAGAACCAAATCCGGCGGTTCATCATATTTCTGTCGTGACAGAGATTCAAAAAGAGGTCGGTGAAAAAGAGGCCATGAGTTTAGATGAAAAAATTGGTCAAATGATTTTTGCTGGAATTTCCGGAACGAAAATGAATAAGAATATGAACCAATTAATCACGAAATATCATGTTGGTGGAATTATTTTGAACGGTGATAATTTAGTAAGTCCAAAGCAAACAGTGACATATTTGAATGAAATCAAACAGGCGAATGAAGGTCAAGTTCCCTTATTTCTTGGTGTTGACCAGGAAGGTGGACGAATCTCGAAGCTTCCTGGAGGATTAGTTGATTTTCCAACAAACCTAGAAATCGGAAAAATAAATGATTCGTCACTTTCCTATGAAATTGGCACAGTCCTTGGGAAAGAACTAAAGGCATTTGGTTTTAATGTGAATTTTGCTCCAGTACTTGATGTGAATAGCAATCCGGATAATCCGGTAATTGGGGACCGTTCTTTCAGTAGCAACCCTCAGATTGTGAGTACATTAGGGATTCAAACGATGAAAGGACTGCAATCACAGTCTATTATTCCTGCGGTTAAGCATTTTCCTGGACACGGGGATACACATGTTGATTCCCATCTTGAGTTGCCCAAGGTTAATAAAACAATAACAGAACTTGAGCGCCTTGAGCTCATTCCATTTCGACAGGCAGTTAAAGAAGGTGCAGACATGGTGATGATCGGGCATATTTTAGTACCGGCTCTTGATGAAAACTTCCCTTCTTCCATGTCAAAAAAGGTTATCACGGACATTTTACGAAATAAGATAGGTTTTAATGGTGTGGTCATAACCGACGACTTTTTCATGAAGGCAATTACGAATGATTATGATATTGGCGATGCTGCAGTTCAATCGATAAAGGCCGGCAGTGATATTATCATGGTGGCACATGATTATAACAAAGTCGTCCAAGTGCAAAATGCAATAATAAAGGCAGTAGAAAATGGAGGAATTTCTGAGCAAAGGATCGACGAAAGCGTGGAAAGAATCCAACGATTGAAGGAAAAATATAGGCTAAGTGACTCACCAGTCAATCCAGTGAATATTGATGTTTTGAACCAAGCAATTGAACAAGTGCTTTCAAGGTAGTGGGGGACGGGGTTAGTTCTATTCAAGTATAGAACTAGCCCTATTTTTTGTTATTAATGTAAAGGGAACTTGACGTAAAGGAAGCTTTACATTACTCTGAATATAGAAGAGGTGGTGAATGGGTTGCAAAATAAAGTGTCAGAGTTCAGAAAGAAATACGGCTATTCCCAGGATCGCTTAGCTGAAAAATTGGGGGTTTCTAGACAAACGATTATTTCGATTGAAAAAGGAAAATACAACCCTTCTCTTCCTTTGGCATTGATAATGGCAGAAGTTTTTGAGACCAATGTGGAAAACATTTTCATTTTAGAGGAAGAAGACTATAAATAAGGATTCATGGGGAATATGAGGAAACTAATTACTGTATGAGGGGGAAGTAACAAGGGGAATTCAAGAGTCCCGTTTATTGTTTGTGGTGTTATGTTTACTTTAATGTCTGGATTTACAATATTTATTGGGATTATGGCGAAAGCCGCACCCGCACCAATGGCTTATATGACACTGGCAATGGCGGTGATGAGTTTTTGTATGGCGCATCTCTATCCGCATTTCAAGCAAAAGGATGAACGTATGAAACTAATCCGTGAAAAAGGAATGTTTGCTTCGTACTTTGCGATTATTTTTTATCTACTTATCTTTAATATCGGGCTGCAATTTGAATTCTTTGTACTCACAGCCGCTCAACTAATCAATATCCTAACAGCCCTAATAATCTGCACTGTATTTATCTCCTTTGTGGTTTACTCAAAAATATATTAGGGTATAGTGGGACGAAGGGACAGGAGCGGTGTACCGGAAGTGGAGTGATAGAATTGGATAATAGAATTCAAGAATTATTAGACTTTACAAGAGAAAAATTTGGACTGTGGGACTACTACTTGAAATCGCACAGTTTCGATCGACGTGTAAATATTTTTAATAAGACTATTTATACATTATCAATGGAATGGTTTCCTAACGATGTTGCGGAACCAATGGATGAGGATGAAAATCCGGACGGGACTGCTTCAATTGAAATAGATATTCAAACCCGTAGGTTTCAAAGTGCAATATTCGTTATGGGTCAGACATTCGCCAAAAATGGGGTAACCTTTGCAGATAAAAATGAAATCATAAAATGGGTTGAGCAGGAAACGGGAATAATGTATGAGCAGCAGTTCAAGCTTCGTAAGGAAGAGAAGGGGGAACTGCATTTTAGTGAATGTATTGATGGTGTTGACGTATCACCGTCCGGAATGATTGATGTCAAGTATGACCACGGTGGTAGACTTACATCTTTTTCATCCTATGGTCATTTTCCATCTAAAGAAATGGTCAGGATAGAACCATATACATTGACCTTTGAAAAAATTGAGGAGCTAGCGAAGGAACAACTGAAGTTACTTGAATTTCCGTTATTTGAACAAAAGCGTTTAGTGGCGGCTTATGCAGTGGAAGAGATTTATGTTCGAAATGACCTGTCGAGGACGCTTCCTTTTGAATTCATCGTGGATGTAAAAGGATATTTAAAAATCGATAAAGTTTTGGATTGGGATAAGACGCTTGCTGCATCGTTTGATAGAAAAGAGTTAAATTGGCATGAGGAAATAACAGCAGATCAGGCATTTTCGGGTGAACTTTCTCCCAATTCACACCCGATCACCGAGGATGAGCAAGAAAAATGCGTTGAAGTTGTCCGAGATTTACTTCGCCAAGAATATCCTAACGATTCCGGAATCTGGATTTTAAAATCACTTCATCGTGAAATAGGATATATTCATGCGGTTCTAAGAGCGAAAAAGCAGGATAATCGTGTATTTCAGCGAAAAATGAATGTCATGATAGATCCAAAAAGCCTTCAGGCTGTGAACTATATGGATAACCAGATGTTGTTACAGATGTATGATGAATTTGAAGTGCCTGGGCAAGTGATAATCAGTAAGGATGAAGCCTATGAAATGCTAAGAGGAAAATTCGAACTTACCCCTTATTATGTGTATGATTTTGAGCAAAATCAGTATGTGCTATGCGGAAAAGTAGATTGTCATTACGGGGTAAATGCAACAACAGGAGAAGTGGTTTCGTTGGATGAATTATAGGGACAAAGGGACAGGTACACGACCTAAGCTTGGACGTTGAGTCTGTCCTCTGTCCCCAATTAATATATTAGTGAACGAAATTTTTCAATAACGTCATCGGTTAAAATTCCATTTTCATAAAAATGACTTGCATAAGCACTTGCCATCATTTCGTTCTCTTCCGTTATCTCCATTTTTGCCAAGACTCGATTGATAATTTCTGCTAGTTCATGAGGGTTTGCGTACATCGTATTCCACGCACGCACTAGCAACTCCAAATCTTCGCCTAGTGCTACAGCTTCAATTTCATCTATTGGTAAGGGTTCATCCAAATGTGCATATGGATCTTCATATATATCGGTATAAATAAACTGAATTGGATTGTGCTCTCCCAGATCATAGGCGAAGCGTTTTTTCCCGACTGTAACAACCATTTTATTTTGTATGAATTCAAGAGTCCCATTTTCTAATGAGATAGGTTTTGTGAATGTTTTAATAGTACTTGTCACGTCTGGAGTATTCAACCAATAATTATAGTCCGGATTTAATTTCGCAATGTAATCCTCAAATGATGTCTCTTTCAATTTTTCTTCGTGACTCAATAAAGTATACAAGGCAGGACGATAATAATAACTCGCCTTCAAGTTCTTCATTGAAATTGTCCATTCTGTATCAGGGCAATCAAATAACACCCGAAAGGCAAATCCATCATCAGTTTTCTGCAATTCGTAATAGACAATCCAATGCCCGACCTCCAACGGCTCATCAGAATCATCGGACATCACATTCTCAAAAACAAGGTGAATGAGGGATTTTGATGAAAAACCGCCATCTGTATTGATGTAAAGGTGAAGTATATCTCCCTCACGTTCAATACGCTCTATTGTTGAGTCATGCAAGCTTTCTTCGAATACATCTTGAACGGCCTTTGATAAAAAAGTAACGGCATTTGCAGTCTGTTCATGAGCAGCATCTAAAGTTTGTTCAAATTCTTTGTCTGCTTCTTGCATCCATTGTAAGTAATCTTCACGTACAGATTTGGGCAATGTCGGTTGATTTAATGTTCCATTTTCTACATATGGAATGAAACGGTCTGGTAACGTATGTAATAATACCTCTTTAACTTCCTCAAGCTCTTTTTGTAAATGAGAAAGGAGATCTTCGCCTTCCTCTTTTGCCTCCCTTAATACGAATTCCCAATCTTCATCTGATTCATGAATAGGAAGAGTATTACATTTTGTGAATTTTTCTTTGTCTGCTTTTGTTAGATTCCACATAGCCTCACCTCATGGTAGTTGATGAAATTAGTATACCAAATTACCTCTTTTGGGAGTTATCAATAAAAAGCGGGCAAATGCCTTCCAACCCCAAAATTGTAATCCTCTGTTCATCATCCGTTCACATACTGATTATAGACTAAGGATATCAATGAGAGGCACAGTATCCACGATTGGAGGAACTAAAAATGAAGATGGCGTTGAAGGAAATGAGGATAAATAAGGTAAGGTTTTTGATTTTGGGTTCGATTGTGTTTCTAGTAAGTCTTTTAACATTCATTATTTCGGGCTTAGCGAACGGGTTGTCGCAGGATAATGCTGCCTTAATTAAAGACCTGCCGGAAGGTGTCTTCTATATGGAAGAAGATGCGGATCAAACTTTTAATCTATCAAAAATTGACCCCGACATCCAAAATGATATTTTAAACAAGCACAAAGATGCCGCTGCTTTTTCGATTCAAATGGGGTTTCTAAATGAACAAAACGGAAAACAAAGAAGTGTCGCATTTGTCACTTCAACCGATTCACCACTATTCGAAACTGTGAATCGAGGGGAAATCATCCTTGATCAATCCATGCAGGATGCTGGGATAAAAAACGGTGACATCTTAACAAACAACCAACACGAAGGTGAGTTTATAGTTAAAGGCTTCGTTGAACAGAGTAAATACAGCCATGCGCCTGTTGCGTATATCAACCCTGAGGACTATAACGAAATCTATCATATAGAAGAAATGCAATTGATTTTTGTACCGGATATAGACACCTCACAAAATTTTGAAGGTCTACAATCCTTTTCGAAAAAAGAGTTTCTAAACACGATTTCTAGCTATAAAGCAGAGCAAATGTCATTAAATATGATTATTTGTTTTTTGGTTGTCATTAGTGGTATGTTGTTTGCTATCTTTTTCTACATGATGAACATTCAAAAAATGGGTCTGTATGGAATTCTAAAGGCCATTGGTGTAAAAACATGTTCCTTATTTAAAATGATGTGGACTCAAATGGCTTTCATCACATTCATCGCCTTGAGCTTTTCTGTCATACTAAGTCAAACTTTTAATATCCTTGCACCGACTAGCATGCCGTTTCATTTAACAACGGAAACAACCATTCAATTATCGCTGATTTTTTTTCTCATCGGCTTTGCGGGTGCAACACTTTCAGGAGTCCAAATTAAAAAAGTGGTACCATTACAAGCGATCCAACAAGGAGAGATGTAGTATGAGTATTTTTACAATTGACGATGTTCGAAAAACCTTTACAAATGGTGAAGTAAAAGAAGAAATTTTAAAAGGGGTTAACCTTACCCTTAAAGAAGGTGAAGTCACTGCATTAATTGGTGCATCAGGATCTGGTAAAAGTACGCTCCTAACAATTGCAGCAGGACTTCAACCTGCATCAGATGGAAGGATTGTATTTGATGGTAACAACATTGCAAATATAAGCTCCGAGCAAGTCCGAAAAATACGGGCAACGAAATTCGGCTTTGTGTTTCAATTTGCCCATCTTGTACCATTTCTTACAGTGGAGGAACAGCTAGCACTCATGCTCGAAGTATCTGAAACGAAATTACCGAAATACGAGCAAAAACAGGAAATTAATGCCATACTAAAATTAGTGGAAATGGAACATCGTAGGAAGGCTTATCCTTCCTCGTTATCAGGTGGGGAGAAGCAACGAGTGGCGATTGCACGTGCTATTATTCATAAACCAAAGGTTCTTTTTGCTGATGAGCCGACCGCGAGCTTAGATTCAAAACGGTCCACTGATATCATGAAGCTCATCAGAAACATTACAAAAACCTTGAACATCACGACTTTGATGGTGACGCATGATGAGGAAATGCTACCATTTGCAGATCGGATTATTAAAATGAGCGATGGACAGATCCAGCTTTATTAAATTATAGGAGCAATTTTTATGGCGACAATTTTACTTGTAGATGATGATCCGAATATTTTAAAGCTTGTTCGCATTCATTTAGCCGAACAAGGCTACGATGTTCTCGAAGCAAAAGACGGAATGGCAGCCTTGGACATTTTAAAAAAGAAAACATGTGATTTAGCGGTAGTTGATGTGATGATGCCTTATATGGATGGATACACATTGACGAAGGAAATTCGTAGCCTTTACAATATTCCGGTTATTCTATTAACAGCTAAAAGCGAAATTGAGGATAAAGAGCAAGGGTTCCAAGCGGGGACGGATGATTATCTCGTTAAGCCTTTCGAGCCGAAGGAATTAAGTTTTCGAATCAAGGCGCTACTAAGGCGTTACGATTACCAGACGGAAGAAGGCATTCTTCATATTGGAAAAATAATGATCAATAAAAAGAGCTACGAAGTCCAAATTGGCAGAAGGACCTTACTTTTACCGTTAAAAGAATTCGAGCTTCTTTATTATCTTGTTTCCAATCCAAGGCAGGTATTTTCGAGAGAGCACTTAATCGAACAAATTTGGGGTTTGGATTTCCAAGGGGACGAGAGAACCGTTGATGTTCATATTAAAAGACTACGGGAACGCTTTTCAAAACTTATGGATGACTTTCAAATTAAAACAGTGCGTGGCGTTGGTTACATGCTGGAGGTCCGCCAATCATGAAAACACTTTATGTAAAATTCATAGTCTTCACGATGGGCATGATGTTCATAAGTTTTATTTTAGCATTCATCATTTCGAATAGTTATTATCAACACAAGCTGAAGCCAGTTAATGATCAAAAAAACACTCAAGTGGCACTAGACATTGCTGAATTTGCGCAAGCACATCCTAAGATTGCTTTATCAGACTATTTACAAAGCCTTGCTGCCACAGGTTATCAATTTTATCTGATTGATGAAGCGGGAAACGAATCGTTTTTTGGGGAGCCATTTCGGGATGAAAATCTTCCTGGTACCATTGAACAACAGGTATTAAGTGGGGAGTTTTTTCACGGTATTTTACAGTTCCCCCAGGAAACCTTTGTGACCGGCTTTTTCGCGAATGAATTAAGAAATACAATTGGAGTTCCATTAAATCACAATGGAAGCCGTTTCGCCCTTTTTATGAGGCCAGATATTAAGTTTCTTTTCAATGAGATGCACTTGTTGTTCGGCTGGATTGTTGGATTAACGGTGTTACTTAGTGTAATCATGGTTTTGATTAATACAAGATATTTAGTGAAGCCGATTTCCGATTTGACAAAAGCAACAAAATCCTTGGAGTTCGGTGATTTTAATGTGGATTTAGATACAAATCGCCATGATGAGCTAGGAGAGCTATCAAAAAGCTTTTTGCAAATGGCACGGAAATTAGAGCAGATGGACGATATTAGGAAGGAATTTATCTCAAATATTTCACATGATATTCAATCGCCACTTTCTAATATTAAAGGATACACAAGCTTGCTTGAGAAGGAATCCATGACAACCGAAGAAAAAAATCAATACATTTCAATTATTATTGGTGAGATTGAAAGGCTTTCTAACCTAACGAAACAATTGTTATTACTTGCCTCACTTGATCGAAATGAAGATGTTGTGAAGAAAAAATCATTTAATCTTGGTCAGCAAATCAAGGAATTAATTCGGAATTATCAATGGTCGATTGGAGAGAAGGGGATTATGCTTGGCTATACAATACCGGATATTGAGATCGTCGGTGACCCGGCATTATTGAATACGGTGTGGGATAATCTCTTATCAAATGCCATTAAATACAATAAACCCGAAGGCACTATTGAAATTACAGCAGATAAAAATGAAGAATCAGTCATTATCAGGTTCGAGGATTCAGGGATCGGGATGAAAGATTCAGAGATGGAACGAATTTTTGATCGTTTTTATCGGGTGGATCAATCACGTACTCGCTCAATTGAAGGTACAGGACTTGGTTTATCGATTGTTAAAATGATTGTTGATTTGCATGGTGGTAGCATAACGGTCTCAAGCAAGGAAAATGAAGGGACAACCTTTATCGTAGATTTACCGTTATAGATTGTAATCTTCTATTCATCCTCCGTTCATATTCAGTTGGTATATTCGAGTAAATCGAAATAAACGGAGGGAATGTAATGAATAAAAATAGTTTAGTATTATTAAGATTCGCAAGTATATTCGGTCTGATCGGAGCGATACTTGGGGCACATATGGCCGGTGTAGGTTCATATGCGTTCCGCCCAGTGCATGCACATATTTTAGTTGTAGGCTGGTTGAGTTTGTTTGCATGGGCTGTTTTCTACAAAGTATTCCAAGTCGAACAATCGATTTTAACAAAAGTCCATGTATGGACAGCGATCATTGGATCAACCGGTTTAACAGTCGGAATGTGGCTATACATGGTCAAACCATTTCCACTACCTGAAGGTGTAACACTCATCCTATATATTGGGGGCGGAGTTGCGTTACTTGTGAGCTTCATCGTATTCTTCCTAATTACTTTATTCACAAAAAAGTAGCGGGTTAAGCGGAATGGGGCTTGTCCCCTGAACCACTAGGTGACCTTCACGATTGAGTCTGCATAGGATAATTTATCAAATTGTGGAGGGATCCTATAAAATGTATTATGTACCTTATGTGCATCCATATTACTACAGTCAACAGCAGCAATATCAGTATTATATGAATGAGCCTAGGCATTACTGGAATCAATGGGGGCCGATGTATAGAGAAAAACATGAGTTCAAAGATCATGGAAAAAAACCCTATGTAGTCAATATCAATGAGGCTACAAAACAAAACAATACGTATCGCACTGCGATTTGGACAGGTGACCATTTGCAGGTAACGTTAATGAGTATTCAGGTTGGCGAAGACATTGGGTTAGAGATACATCCGCATGTTGATCAATTCTTGCGCCTAGAACAAGGCCATGGACTAGTTCAAATGGGGAAAAGAAAAGACCATTTAGACTTTGTGCGTGAAGTCAATGACGACTCAGCCATATTCATTCCAGCTGGTACCTGGCACAATGTAACCAATACAGGAAACATTCCGTTAAAACTGTATTCCATCTATGCACCACCAAACCACCCATTCGGCACTGTTCATAAAACCAAAAAGGCCGCAATGGAAGCTGAGCATGAGCATCACTAAAATAAATTTCACTAATCATTCAACAAAAATGGGCAGAGCCAAAAGCTTTGCCCATTTTTGTTGAATTGGTTTTGGATTGATATATTTTGATTTTGGGTCGATATCCTTAGCTCATTCAATAAACTCAAGTCATGTTGTCCCTTTTACAGGTGCTTTATAACAAGCCATTTTTTGACTTTACTTCAACTAGAATAAAGACTTTTTCTGAAATGGTTCCAACACTTGTTTTAAAAGGGTTGAGCAATCTCATCCTCATATATCGTAATAAAATACTTTTAATCTCAATGTCGATTCTCTTTTTTTTTATAAGGTACAAGTATAGCCCGTTATTATTAGGAACTTTTATTAAATCGGTGAGAATCCAGCCGTGATTCAAATAATGTGTAAACACTTGTTTTGTTTTTCTCTCCACAGTACAACAACCTTGAAGTTCTTTTTAATTCTTGAAAATTACTGGTACCGTAACCAACAAAGAATCACTAGATTCCTCCAAATTGATTTCTCCAGGCGTTAAGAAACCATCTTCAATTCCAGTACTGATTAAAATGGAAGCCTTACTTAAATCACGGTTTCTATTTTCACGTTCTTTTTCTGTATCAGCCCATTCTACTACGAAACAATCGGCGGAAATCCGGTCGTTCATGCCATCCGACATTTCCCCATATGCATTTTCGATATAAGAGGTGCACACTGCACCTAAATTATGTAGGTTCAAATTCCCGTTAACGGTTTCAAGCGGATCATAGGTCCATGTGATTAAGTCATTGCCTCTATCAGCAGCTAATTCCATTTGCTCATGTTTTAATCTTTCACCTATGCCTAGCTAGCGAAAATCAGGGTGAATCCCTAGACTGTGAGAAACAAGGTAGGGCTTTTTCCCCTCGAAGCCAGGAAAACTTATTGAAAACCAATAAGCTCGTACTTGTAAAAGGCACCTAAAATAAATCCACCGTTTTTTATTGTGGCTGTTGTACGGCTGATAGGGACCATACCTTTTGGACTCCAAACAGACGATTCTAGGTTGTGAACCTTTTGTAATTCTCGGTTGAAGTAACACTTTTAATATTCAATAATAATAAAATGTCTAGTTGCATCGTTTGCCTCCAAATGTTCCGATACAGTATATAACCAAATACATATCATTATCATTATAAAATGACTAGAGAGAATTATCGAATTTTTGAAAGAGGGGATTAACAAAGTCTTCCTAAATATTATGAATAAGCAATAAGTCATTTTTTATCTTCTATAGTTTAAAACTATGGAATTA
>NZ_JBALOX010000061.1:31922-35965 GCF_036965165.1 Bacillus sp. JJ1521
GTATTTAAGGCACATTTTATCTAAAATCTAAATAAGTGTAAGAATATTCAATTATTATATTGGAGGTATTAATATTGAAGCTGCTAGAGTAAGCCCCATCTTGTAGTAACCTTCCTCATCGTAAATTTCTAATTGTTGTTTGTATAAAGATTTAAAAATACCTAACCAAAAATCTACTAACTAACCAGATCCTATATTCCACATAACCTTAGAGTATTAGCAAAAGCCTGATTAGGTATTAATTAAATGGTTTTCATTGATGTTTGCCTTTTTCAGAACGTTGCAAACGTTTACAAATTAAATGTATTATGAAATCAATTGCAGGGAGGTATAAGCAATGACAAGAAATTTGTTTAGAAAAGGAATAGATAAATTAACTCCTTATGTTCCAGGAAAACCGATTGAAGATGTAAAAAGAGAGTATGGGGTTAAAGAAATAACACGACTTGCTTCAAATGAAAACCCATTTGGTCCTTCACCTAAAGCAATAGAAGAGATGAAAAAAACGATAGGTGATAGTTGGTTATATCCAGAGCCAAGCTGTAGAACATTACGTGAAAAGTTAGCAGTATTAAATGAACTTTCCATAGGGAATTTTGTAGTAGGTAATGGTGCAGACCACCTTATCACGATGGTTGGTAATGCATTTATAAATGATAGTGATGAAATCATTTATTGTACACCAACTTTTACTAGTTATCGAGAGATTACGCTTCTTATGGGCGGTATACCAGTGGAAATTCCATTAACGAAAGACTATGTTTATGATTTGGATTCAATATTGGCAGCTGTAACTGAAAGAACAAAACTAATTTTTATTTGTAATCCAAATAATCCTACAGGAACGATTGTTCAAAAGGAAAAGTTGGAATGGTTCCTTACACAATTACCTGAACACGTGATTGTAGTCCTTGATGAAGCATATGTAGAATTTATTAGAGAAAGTGATTATACAACAGGAACGGAACTCATTAAAGCAGGGCATCGCATTATAGCATTAAGAACTTTTTCGAAGTTATATGGTCTTGCAGGTGCTCGTGTAGGATATGCAATAGGAAAGGAGAAAATATTAGCACCGTTAAGAGCAGTTAGACAAACATTTGCAGTCAATCGGTTTGGAATTGCTGGTGCAGAAGCAACATTGGATGATTTGAATTACAGTAATGAAGTTCTACAACATATTCAAAAGGAAGTTACAAGAATTACAAAAGAATTCCAAGCTTTAGATTATGAAGTTGTAGAGTCACACGCTAACTTTATTTTTATGGATGTAAAAGAAGATGCATCTAAAGTATCTGACTATTTATTAAGAAAAGGACTAATTATTCGGCCGTGTAAAGCATGGGGCTTAAATACACATATTAGAGTAACTGTTGGCACCCAAATGCAAAATGATAACCTGATTATTGCATTGAAGGAGATGAAGAAAATAGGGGTGGTTTAAATCATGAAAAGGGGGTTTTTTATATGAAAGATGGAAAAAAAATAATTTGGATTATTGATGGAGAATGGACCGATCACAAAATTGAAGAAGAAACATTTATAAAAAAAGGATACGAATTAAAAGTGACACACCCCGATGATTTAGAAAAGGATTTACCATTATATGCACCGTATGCCGATGGAATAGCAATTCAAATATCATTTGATTGCAATGAAGCTTTTCTTAATCATTTAGAATCTTGTAAAGTAATTTGTGTTTATGGAGTTGGATTTAACAATATAAATTTGGAGGCAGCCGGAAGGAAGGAAATCGCTGTTTATAATGTACCGGATTACTGTGTGGATGAGGTATCAGATCACACCATAGCTCTTTTATTTTCTGTTGGGCGTCGTTTAAAAAGTTATAATCTGAAAGTTGAACAAGGAAAATGGGATGCATTAGATACGCTACCGATCTATCGATTTAAAGATATGACAATCGGATTGCTTGGATTTGGAAGAATTGCCCGTTCTGTGGCAATAAAAATGAAAGCAACAGGTGCGAACATTATTGCCCATGATAAATATGCAGACGAAAATGCATTCAAGAATCTAGGTGTGGTTCCTGTTTCCTTCGAGGAATTACTTGCGCAATCTAATATGTTAAGTTTACATGTCCCATTAACTAAAGAGACTGAGAATTTACTAGATTATGATTGTATGATGAAGATGCAAAAAGGGGCAATGATTGTCAACACATGTAGAGGTGGAATAATAAATGAAGAGGATCTTGCCTTACTAATTGAATTAGGTCATATTTCAGGTGCTGGAATAGACGTATTTACCGAAGAACCAATACCAGCAGATCATCCATTATTAAATAAAGCAGAAGTAATTATTACACCACATTCTTCCTATGTTTCAGTGAGTTCTTTTCATGAACTGAAAACCCGCGTATGTCAAATAATAGAGAATGGTATAAATGGAATACCACAACCAAACATGGTAAATAAACAATACGTTAATCAGTAGTTACCTTTTTAATCAACTGGCGAGGAGTTGTGATTATGGATTATAGAATTAATGCAAAAGATGTAGTCGAACTATGTGTTGATATTTTGATAAAACATGATGTGGAAGAAAAAGATGCAATAACCACCGTCCAGTCTCTTATAGATGCCGATCTTATGGGGATAAATAGTCATGGTATTATCAGACTTCCCCTTTATTTACGAAACTTAAAGGATAAGAATATCAATAAAGCTCCTTCTATCCAAGTTATAAGTAAGTCAAAGAATACGGCCGTAATTGATGGTGGAAATGGTTTAGGTCAGGTAGTATCTCAACAAGCCATTGATATGATCATCGAAGAAACGAAAGAAGTAGATATCTTTGCTATTTCTGTCCGGAATAGTAACCACTTTGGAACTGCTCGTTACTGGGCTGAACAATTACAAAAACATAACTTAATTGGGATTGCGACAAGCAATGTACCACCAATCATGCCACCTACGGGCGGTGCTGAAGCGAAAGTAGGAAATAATCCGATGTCAGTAGCTATCCCTTCTGGTAATGAGAAACCAATTATTTTAGATATGGCAACAAGTAATGTTCCGTTTGGTAGAATTCTTGACTTTCAAAGTAAGGGGATGAAGATTCCAGAAGGTTGGGCAGTAAATGCAGCAGGAGAATCAACAACAGATCCAGATGAAGTTGTTAAAGGTGGTTATTTATTCCCAGTCGGTGGTCCAAAAGGCTATGGTTTATCCGTAATTATTGAGGCATTATGCTCATTATTGAGTAACGGTGCCATTGGATCAGATATTCAGATAAAACATAATACTCCAATTAATGTAAGTCATTTCTTTCTAGGAATTCGGGTTGATTCATTTATTGATATTAATCTATTCAAGAACAATGTAGATCACTATATTCAATTTATAAAAAATACCAAACCGATGGAAGGTGTCAGTGAAATTTATCTACCAGGAGAAATTGAACTTGGCAAAGTTTATGCTAACAAGGAAAAAGGGCTCTTAATACCAGATTCTATTTTAAAAGAGATAATTTCATTAGCGGAAGAAGTGGAAGTGGAGGAAGAATTTTTACTACCTATACATCAATTGATGAAAAAGAGCGTTTAGTCACCTAAAAGATGAGGCAGGTCCGGGTGGTTTTATTAACATCTCACAGAATACAAAGAGGATTGTTTTTTGTAGCACATTTATGCAAGATTCCCAAATCGCCATGAAAGACGGAAAATTTATTATTGTAAAGTAAGGAATTAATTCCAAGTTTCTTAATCATGTTGATCAAATTACTTTTAGCGATAATTATTCACAAAAAATATAATCTATGTGACCGAGAGAGCAGTCTTCAAGTTGCAAAATGGAAAAATGACATTAACTGAGGTTGCACCAGGTATCGCTATTGAAAAAGATATAATCTCGTTAATGGGATTTAGACCACACATATCTGAAACCCTCAAAGAGATGGTAAAGGATATATTTCGGAATGAATGGGGAAAATGAAAAAACTATTTAGGAACAACGAAAATAACCTTGCAATAGAAATCTAAAACTAATTTTGTTAGTAGATGATTAATTAAGATAGATTTTATT
>NZ_JBALOX010000061.1:36025-48199 GCF_036965165.1 Bacillus sp. JJ1521
TGGGAGGAAAGTAACTATTAGTAATAACAATTTTTTTAACTGGAAAGGGGTGCAATTTTAATATAAGAATGTAGAAAAATCATTGAAGTAAGACTCAGGTAAGAAATGAATCTTTCCAGAGTAAAATTTCATTAATCTACCAAAAAGATATAACTATTCTCTAACACACCGAGTCAAACAGAATTTAATATTAGAATCTATACTCTGGGTATTAAAAATTAGAGGAGGAAAAATATGGATATAAATGTAATTTGGTTAGCTGTTAGTTTAATAGTTTATTTTGTAGTTTTATTGGGAATATCTTTTTATAAAAATAAAAATGAAACGAAGGAAGATTATTTCTTAGGTGGGAGAAAGACGCCATACTGGATACTTGCAACGGCTTTTGTTGCTGCGTGGTATGGAGGTAACTCAGCACTGATATCGGTCGATAAAGCATTTGAGCAAGGTTTAAGTTCTTGGTGGATTCTTGGTGGACCTACAGTATTGGCTGTACTAGTGATTCTTATTTTTTCAAGTGCAATTAGAAGAGTAGGAGCCATGTCACAGAATGGGTTAATGATAAAACGTTATAATCAAACCACGGGGAATATATTAGTTGTTATCTTAGTCATGTACTTTATAAGTTGGGGTTCATCACAAATGGTGGCTGTTGGTCACTTTTTATCATCCTTTTATAATTTCAGTTATTCCACCGCTGTCATTATAGGTTTGTCCATTACATTACTTTATTCAGTTCTTGGTGGATTTCGTGCAGTTGTTCTTACAGAGATGATTCAATTCTTCTTTCTAGTAGCTGGATTACTGGTTGTTATGATTGTTGCTTTGATAAATTCAGGTGGAATCGAAGGTATTCAGGCTTCAACACAAGCGAAAGAAGCAACAGGATATTTTAATCTATTTGGAAGTTTTTCGCAAAATTTTGTCTTTGTCTTATCGTTTAGTCTTGCTTTTATTGTAGATGGCGCGGTATGGCAACGAGTTTCTGCAAGTAGAAACCCTATTGAAGCGCGGAAAACGACTACTCAAGCTTTACTTTACTTCATACCGTTATATTTCTTTGTTGTAATTACTGGAATGGCAGCTACTGGTATCTTTACAGAAGTTCCTGAAGGAGGAATTGTTTCTGCCTTAACGAGAAATTATTTAAGTCCATTTTTTGCAAGTCTTGTATTTGTGGGTGTAGCTGCAGCTATTATGTCAACATTAAGTACCACATTAAATGCAAGCTCCATGTATTTGACTGAAATATATAATAAATATGTAAAACCCAATGCATCCAACAAAGAAATTGTTGTTATTGGAATGGTAGCAACTGTTTTCTCTGCATTAATAGGATTTATTGTAGCTGTTAGAATTCCTGATGCACTAGTAGTATTATCAATAGCAAGTCAGATTTTGGCAGCAGGTGTATTTGTACCTATGCTTATGGGGTTCTTATGGAAAAGGGGAAATTCCGTTGGGGCGATTGCTTCGCTTATTTCGGGAAGTGGCTTTGTTCTTTATGATTATTTGATTCAGCTCGGAATCCCATTGCCATTCTTCTGGAGTCAAGATGGAGCAGGGGTTATAATTATCGGCTTTATAATTGGGTTAGTTGCATACATTGTAGGTTCTCTGGTAACTAAACCTGAGTACGAAAAAGCATCGGAATTTATCGAACTTGCTGGACTGGTTAAAGGAAATAAAATCGAAGTAAAAGATGATATTAATATTGATAACAAATAATTAACGTTTAAAATTATCGTAATATTCTGAATTATTTAGCTAATATACCCTTTTAGTGAAGTGCCTAAGCATGTGCCAGGCACTTCATTTTTTGTTTTTACATGTTATGGAAATACCGATACACTGTATAAAAAATCTCAACAACTTTAATTTGGTAAATATTCATAACAAATTACTTTTAGATCCTACTAAAATATTTTTTGACTAAAGATATAAATGTTTTTACTAATGGAGGCAGGTATCTATTTTTATCAAGCGTAAGATAGACTGTTCTTGAGGTTAGTCCATCGTGAATTCTTTTAAAATGAAAATTAGGATTATTAATATACTTTATGTAGTTTTCAGGTGCTACTGTAACTCCCAATCCTTCTTCCACTAGATTACATGCTGTTTCAAACCTTTCAATCTCAAATTGTATATTAGGTTTAATTCCCGCCTTTTGGAATGCATTTAGAATATCCGACCTTGTTTGGAAACCTTCCTTTGAGATAATAAAATTTTCATCTTTTAAGTCTAAAATAGTTATGAAATTTTTATAACCTAACGAATGGTTTATCGGGAGGAGAGCAACTAGTCGTTCATCATATAAAGGAATTGACTCGATATACTTACTGTTAATATATTGATTTGTTATCGCAAGATGTACTTCGAAGTTGTCTAAGGCTTTTTCAACATCCTGTAAACTTGGAGCATCTAAAAGACGTATAAATACATTTGGAAATTCCTTTTTAAATTCAGCTAATACCTTTGAAACCCAAAACTTGGAAGACTCTATGATTCCGATTGATAATTCAAGAGGCCCGTCATCTTTTAATCGAACCATTTCATCATACACACGTTCATAATGAAAGATTAGTCTTTTGGCTTCTTGATAAAGGATTTTCCCCTCCGTTGTTAATCTTAATTCCCCTTTGCTACGGTCTAATAGTGCGAATCCTAGCTCTTTTTCTAATAGTTTAATAGAAGTACTTAAAGAAGGTTGAGAAATATGTAATTTTTGTGCAGCAGCAGTAAAGGTAGAACATTCAATTACTGTAGTAAAGTAAAGTAAACGCTGTAGTTTCACATGGTTCCTCCTTTGTTATAGATATAAACTATAGACTTATTGTAATTATGTATTAGAAATTATAACACATAACCGTTAAAATATTCATTAAAGTTACACAATTCAGAAATTTATAATCTGAATTAACTTTTTTAGGTGACTCTTTAAAAAGAGGAAAGAAATTCTACTTATTTTTTTTCTATCACCTAAAAAACATACTTGATATTAAAAGGAGGATTTTATGATGATTGAGCAAAACATTAAGGAAAAACCAGAAATTCTTTATTCTGTAAAGGCACAAAGAGGAGATACTCTACGTTGTAAAGGTTGGAGACAAGAAACAATTCTTAGAATGCTAGAAAATAATATGGAAAATGCCGAGAAGCCTGAAGAACTTGTTGTTTATGGTGGAATTGGAAAAGCTGCGCGTAACTGGGAATCCTATCATGCTATTGTTAAATCCTTAAAAGAACTAGAAGACGATGAAACACTAGTTGTTCAGTCAGGTATGCCTGTAGCAGTATTTAAAACACATAAATATGCACCAGTAGTAGTAATGGCGACAACGAATATCATGAAACCTTCTTGGGAAACATTCTATGATTTACAGGATAAGAACTTAACGATCTTTGCACAGTACACTGCTGCACCATGGGAGTACATTGGTACACAGGGAGTTATCCAAGGTACGTTTGAAACACTTTCAGCTATTGCACGTAAGCATTATAATGATTCACTTGTTGGTAAAATCATGCTGACTGCTGGGGCTGGTGGTATGGGTGGTAACCAAACAAGAGCTATGGCAATGCACGGTGGTGTAGCAATTTTATGTGATTCAAATATTGAAATTATTAAACGTCGTATGGAAGTTGGATATATTGATGTTCTTGCAGATAACCTTGATGATGCAATTGCTTTAGCAGAGAAGCATGCAACTGAAGGAACTTCAATTGGAATTGCAGTTGTAGGGAACTCTGCAGATATTTTTGAGGAAGCTTATGAAAAGGGTTTCAAACCGGATATTCTTACTTCTATGACTCCGGCACATGATCCAATTTCATATTTACCTTCTGGATATACAGTACAAGAAGCTGAAGAATTGCGTAAGACAGATCGTCAACTTTACTTGAAAAAAGCGCAAGAAACAATGATTCGTGAATTACGTGTAACAAATAAATTCTTTGATGATGGGGTTCATGCTTTCGAATACGGAACTAGTTTACGTAAAGAGTGTCGTGACGGAGGAATGCCTGAAGAAGAAGCAATGAAAATCCCAGGATTCGTTGCGGAATACATTCGTCCACTGTTCTGCGAAGGCCGCGGACCATTCCGTTGGATTTGTATGTCGGGTGATCCAACAGATTTAGAGAAAATTGACAACATGGTACTTGAAAAGTTCAAAGATGACTTACTAGTAACAAGATGGATTAACTTAGCGAAGAAGCATATTCCAATTGAAGGTTTACCAGCTCGTATTTGTTACTTAGGTTTCGGACAGCGTAAAGAATTTGCGCTTGAAGTCAATAGAATGGTAAAGAGTGGAGAATTGAAAGGACCTGTTGCATTCTCTCGTGACAACCTTGACTCAGGTTCAATCGTTAACCCAACATTTGAATCTGAAAACATGCCTGATGGTGGGGACCTAATCTCTGACTGGCCAGTACTAAATGGTTTACTTAATGCAATAGGTATGTGTGATTTAATTGCATTACAAGCAAACTATTCAATGGGTGAAGCTGTTCATACAGGAGTTACAATGATTGCTGATGGTACTGATGAAGCTGACATGCGTCTTGAAGTTTGTATGACAGTGGACTCTGGTATTGGGGTTGTACGTCATGCACAAGCTGGTTATCAAAGTGCTAAAGATGTTGCCAATGGTAAAGGTAAGCTTACTGATGAAAGCATTAAAATCCCACTTTGGTGGACACCAACAGCAACATTTGGTCCAGATGATCTAAATAAATAAAATATCAATAAATGAAGGGGGTTAGCAAAAATTGCATATCCCTTTCCTTTTATTAAAGCATTAATTGTATTTTCGTACAGGAGGTAAAACGAGTGGTAAACCATAAAGAAAAAGCAGACTTAGTGATTATTAATGCAAATGAAGTTTTAACCTGTACAGGTGATAAAGCAGATTCGATAGGAAAAATTTCAAATGGTTGGGTCGCAATCAGTGGACAAAGAATCAGTGGTGTAGGCTCAAAAGAAGAAGTGGAGAAGCATATTGATATTGACCAAGCAGAAGTAATCGATGCGACAGGAAAAGTGGTTGCTCCTGGCTTTGTCGATAGTCATACACATATCGTATTTGGTGGTTCTCGTGTTAAAGAATATGCTGCAAAAATGACCACATTGGATCCAGAAGAGCTGAAACGGAGAGGGATTGAAACCGGGGTTATGGTATCTGTCAATAAAACGAGGAATGCAAGTAAACAAGAGCTCTATGAATCTACCACAGAAAAAGTAAGACGAATGCTTGAATCAGGGACAACAACCGTAGAGATAAAAAGTGGATATGGTTTAAGCACAAAAGATGAATTGAAGATATTGGAAGTTGCAGCAGAAGTAAATACAAACTCTGATATTGACATAGTTAGTACTTTTTTGGGCGCACACGGGTGGCCAACTGATATGACTAAAGAGCAATATATTAACTTGATTATTGAAGAGATGATTCCTGAGGTAAAAAGGCGTAATCTTGCAACCTTTCATGATGTTTGGATAGAAGATTCTCATTTCGATGTGGAAGATACTATTCGATTACTTGAAGCAGGGGAAAAGGCTGGACTCAAATCTAAAGTGCACACGGATGCTTATTCTTATATAGGCGGTTCAGACCTTGCAGCAGACATGAAAGTAGTTTCAGCAGATCACCTTAATTACACACCACCACATGTGATGAAGAAAATGGCTGAAGCAGATGTGATTGGCGTTCTTATGCCTTCATTGGATTTTGCAGTAGCTCACAAAAGACCTTTCGATGCAAGAACAATGATTGATTCTGGTTTAACAGTTGCATTAGCTACGAATCTTAACCCAGGGAATTGGACAGAATCCATGCAATTCGTTATGGTCCTAGCATGCAGATTATATGGAATGTCTCCTGAGGAAGCAATTCGTGCAGCAACTATAAATGGTGCAAAATCATTAGAACTTGACAATGACCGTGGTTCTTTAGAAATAGGTAAACTAGCAGATATACAAATTTGGGATGTTCCATCATATGAACATGTTATCTATCGACTAGGAAGTAATGTCGTTGATCGTGTTATAAAAAGAGGAAAGACTGTCGTAAGTCGAAATTATTAAAGAAAGGGTGAAGACATTGGTAAGTGGAAATAAAACGGCAATCACGATTAATGAAAAACGTTTATTAGATAGTTTTCTAGAGTTGGCAAAAATCAATGCACCCAGTGGGCATGAAAAACCGATGGCTGAATTTTTGGTTCCTTTACTAGAAGAGTTAGGTTTTTCAATAAAGTTTGATGAAGCTCATAAAGAATTCGGTGGAAACTGCGGAAATTTAATTGCATGGTGGGATGGTACAGATCCAAATGTTGAGCCGTTATTTTTATCTACACATATGGATACAGTGCTGCCTACAGAAGGGTTAAAGCCCATTATTAAAGATGGGGTTATTTATTCTGACGGAACCACAATTCTTGGGGCGGATGACCGTGCAGCTTTAGCAGCTTATATTGAAGGAATAAGAGTTATTCAAGAAACTGGTACACCATGTGGACCTATTGAGTTAATCCTTACAGTAAATGAGCAACCAGGGCTTGTTGGTGCAAAATATATGGACTACACATTAGTAAAAAGTAAAAAAGGGTTTATTTTTGATAGCACTGGCGATATCGGTCAGATTATCTTACAAGGCCCTTTCAGCAGCAGGATCTATTGTGAAATTAAAGGAAAAGATTCTCATATTGGGTTAAATCCAGAAGATGGAATTAATGCTTTCCTTATTGCTGCAGATGCGTTGAAAAACATGAAGCTTGGTAAGGTTAATGATGAAGTATTAGCGAATATCGGGGTCATTAAGGGTGGAACAATGTCCTCTATTATTCCAGGTGAAGTTGAGCTAGTTGGTGAAGTTCGAAGTTTTAATAAAGAAGGACTAGATAATCAGCTAGAGCTTATGAAAGAAGTTGTTGAAATGGCAGCAGAACAACATAAGGGAAGAGCCACGGTAAGGTTTGAAAAGAAATATCTAGGTTTTAATATTCCTCTAGAACACGAAATAGCAAAAACAGCGCTAATTGCAGCAGATGGAATTGGGGTTAATAAATATACAACCCAGACACTTGGCGGTGCTGATACAAATGTTCTAAATGAAAACGGATTGGAATGTTTAACATTAGGTAACGGCTTTAAAAATCTTCATACTTTCCAGGAACATATTAGTGTTGACAATCTAATGAATGGTGGGAGATATGCTGCAGCCCTTATAAAAGAGTGGTATGAATCACATAAATAAACATTGGTGCGTGTTCGAAAGGTTTAAAAAGATTTAAATTTGCGTGGTAACAAATATTGCTTTGATAGCAGTGTAGGTTAAGGAATTAAAAAGGGACATGGTCGTCTACACAAGCTTATCCGGAACCCTTTAAATAACTACCAATATAACTAGGATTTTCGTTCTAATTATTAAGGGCTAAAATCCTAGCCCTCTTTCCGAATCCTTCTGTTAAGATTAAAGAGTGGGAATTATTCGGAAAGTTAGAAAAAGGAAAGGAATCTTTTAACTTCTAAAATATATCTTTGTTTCACACTCATACATAAATTTATCTATTAATCTAGCTTATTAAGGGGGACACACACATGTCACAAAATAACATTATTTACTTAGATGGAAATACCTTAGATCGAAAACAAATAGAGCAGATAGCTAGTAGAAATTCCAAAGTTGCTATTACAGAAGATAGTTTTGAAAGGGTAAAAGCTAGTCGCTCCCGAATTGAAAAACAAATTAATGAGGGTAAGATTTTATATGGAGTAAATACAGGGTTTGGAAAACTGAGCGATATAGAAATAAAAAAAGCTGATATTGAAAAGTTACAGTTGAATCTGCTTCGAGCAGATGCAGTAGGAGTTGGTGATCCTTTACCAAGAGAGGTAGTAAGGGCAATCATGACTCTCCGTGCAAATGCTCTAATTAAGGGGTTTTCAGGAATTAGAGAGGAAACATTAAATCTTTTAATCGATTTGATTAATAAGGGTGTTCATCCAGTGATTCCTAGTAAAGGTTCAGTAGGTGCTAGCGGAGATTTGGCGCCTTTAGCACATATGGCAATCGTGTTAATAGGTGAAGGGAAAGCAGAATTTGAAGGTAACGTGTATCCAGGTGCAGAAGCATTAAAAATGGCTGGCTTAGAACCTGTTAGACTTCAGGCTAAGGAAGGTCTCGCTTTAATTAACGGGACCCAAGTGATGACAGGTGTCGGAGCAATTGCTCTTAATGAAGCAGAGCGTCTCGGTATGGCTGCAGATATGTCTGCATGTTTAACAATCGAGTCCTTACAAGGCGTTATTTCGGCCTTCGATCCTGCATTAATAGCAGTTCGTCCTCATCCCGAACTTGAAAATGTTGCATCTAGAATACGTTCATGGCTAGAGGGGAGTAAGCGTACTACCGAGCAGGGAGAAATAAGAATGCAAGATGCTTACTCTATCCGTTGTATTCCGCAGGTTCATGGAGCATCCTGGCAAACATTCAAGCATGTTGATCAAGTATTGTCGATAGAATTTAATTCAACCACAGATAATCCAATAGTTCTTGAGGATGGAAGAGTTCTGTCAGGGGGTCATTTTCATGGTCAACCAATTGCATTAGCAATGGATCATTTGAAAATTGCTGCAGCTGAATGGGCAAACATAGCTGAACGAAGAATAGAGAGACTTGTAAACCCACAATTAAGTGGAATATCTCCGTTTTTAGCAAATGACCCTGGCTTAGAATGTGGTTTAATGGTAGCACAGTATACAGCAGCTGCCCTTGTTTCTGAAAATAAGGTTTTAGCACACCCTTCAAGTGTTGATTCAATTCCTACTTCTGCAAACCAAGAAGATCATGTCAGCATGGGAACAATCGGCTCACGACAAGCACGTGAAATGATTCATAATTCGGCTAGGGTTATCGCTATCGAAATGATATGTGCGTCCCAGGCTATTTATTTACAAAAGGTTGAAGATCAGTTAGCTCCTGCTACTAAAGAATACCTTGAGAAGATTCGTCGAATATGTCCGCCACTTGAAAGTGACCGTGACATATCAGAACAAATACAAAAATTGGCAACGTTTATTTTAACGGATAACTAATATTTCAGGTAACTTGATTCCAGTACACATTGCATTTATTCCAATTTTAATTCCACCTCTTTTAATTCTATTCAATCGTCAAAAAATTGACCGACGTGCCGTTGCTTCAGCTTTAACATTCGGACTAAAGTTTAACTATTTAGTTATTCCAGCAGGATACGGGCTTATTTTTCATGGTATTGTCGCAACTGAAATGACGATTAATGGAATGCCGATTTCGGTTGGGCAAATTCCTATCGCAATGTTAATACCTTCGTTAGGTATGATTGTTGGTGTAATTATTGCAATTTTATTTAGCTATAGAAAACACCGTAATTATAAGGACACAGAAATTGTAACAAAAAATGAACTAATAAACTGAAAACAAATTTGAAAAGAAACATATTTTCACTTTAATTGTCATTATTGCATATTTCGTATGTCAACTTGTATTTGGTTCAATGGTAGCTGGGGCAATTGCAGGTATTGCTCATGTTCCTTTTACGAGTTGTTTTAGTAAAAGACGGAGAAAAAGTGGTACAAGATGGAATGCAAATGATGGGTGCGATTGCATTTGTAATGCTTATCGCCTCGGGCTATGCAAGTGTTTTAAAGGAAACTGGCTCTGTAGAACAACTTGTTACTGGGGTAAGCTCGTAGTTTGAAGGGGGAAGTCAAGTTATTGCAGTTTAAAAGTTTTCAAAGCAAAAACAACACGCAAATGTAAAAAAAGGAATCGTTCAAATGAACGATTCCTTTCATGTTATTTCCCAAGCCCTTGTAAATATTCAACTAATGCATTAATTTGATTATCATCAAGTTGGTCCTTAAATGGAGGCATTCCGGCACTACCATTTTTAATTTGTTCGATTAATTTATCAGTGTCTTTAACAAAGTCGCTATTCATTAATTTTGGTCCATTATGTCCACCTTCACCGTTGTCACCGTGACAGGCTAAACAGTTATTTTTATAAACATCCATACCCTCATGTGCTGTTGATTTGTCTGTTTCTTCTGCATCTTGTTTCTTATCTGTTGCAGGAGGGGTGTGTGCTGTTGGTGATTTGATAATCTTGTCTTCAGGTATATCTTCTAGGGATGCATATGCACCTTCTAGTGAAAAGGTGTATATCTTGTCACCGTGGGTAGTTCCTGCAAGTGAATTACCAGCTGCAAAAATAGAGATATATTGCTTACCATCAATTTCATATGTGACAGGTGGGGCGTTTGCACCTGCGTCCATTTTGAACTCCCATAGCTCGTCCCCGTTTGTAGCATCAAATGCGATTAGTCGCCCATCATTATGACCTGCAAACAGGAGATCTCCTTTTGTTGTCAATAGGCCGCTATAAGCAATCGTGTCCCAATGTTTTTGCCATACAATTTTATTCGTTTTAATATCCATTGCCGTAACAACACCACGACCAGGTGCAGTCTTTACTGGCTGCCATACACTTCCGAGCCATACTTCGCCTTCTTTGTAATTATTCGCTTCATCACCTTCATGGTGTGAGAATGAGAAGTACGTATCATTTGCTAATAAGTAAAAAAGCTCGGTATTTGGGTTATAGGCCGATGGGGGCCAGTTTGCTCCACCTTGTGGTCCAGGTTTTAATGTAACAAATTCGTCCCAGAATGGGGTGAAAATTTTTCCGATTTTTCCATTCCAGTCGGCAGGGAAGTCCTTTTTGACATCTTCCTCTGTTACTTCTTGGGGTACGAATGCATCTCCCACAGGGAACGGTTGAGTTGCAGCTGTTTTTTGTCTTTCATCCTGTGGAACAGGTTTTTCGTCTATCCCAATTAGTGGCTTACCATCTGTTCGGTCCAATATGTAGATCCAGCCCGTTTTTCCAGCTTGTGCAATTCCTTTTCTCATTTTTCCATCCATTTCTACATCAAAAAGAACGACTGGGTTAGGAGCATCCATATCCCAGATATCGTGATGGACTTCCTGGAAGTGCCATTTATATTCACCGGTTTTGGCATCTAATGCTAGAACGGAATCGGCAAATAAGTTGTCCCCTTCACGAGCGCTTCCGTCAAGGTCTGCGGACGGATTACCGGTAGAAAGGTAGAGAAGTCCTAGTTCTGGGTCAATTGCTGGTGTTTGCCATACAGCTGCCCCGCCTCTTTTCCAAGCATCGGTGTCCTTTGGCCATGTGTCATGTCCTACTTCGTCAGGTCCAGGAATGGTGTGGGTTCTCCAAACTTCTTCACCCTTCTCGGCATCATATGCTGCAACAAACCCACGGATTCCATATTCACCGCCGGCAATACCGGTATACACCATCCCATTATAATAAAGAGGTGCGCTTGTGATGGTATATCCTTTTTCCCAATCTTCTACTTTCGCTTCCCATAGAAACTTTCCTGTTTTTTGATCTAAGGCAATTAATCTTGCATCTAAAGCTCCGATAAATACTTTTCCATCACCTAATGCTACACCGCGACTTGTCCAGCCACAGCATACGGTATCGAGATTTGCCGCTAATTCAGGTCTGTATTCCCAAATTAACTCACCATTTTTTGCATCGATGGCTTGAACATCATTAGCTCCAGTAATGGTGAACATAACCCCATCGTAAACGATCGGCGTTGCTTCACCTGAATATTTAAACTCATAGCCGGAGCCTAGACTTGTGACCCATTCAGCCTTTAAACCTTTTACGTTTGATTTCGTGAGTTTATCTAATGGAGAGTACCTTCCATTATAGATATTTCCCCCGTTTGTGATCCAATCTCCTGCAGGTGCGGCAGTTAAATCATCCGCGGAAAATTTAGGAGCCACTTTTCCTGGGTAATCTTTGTGCTGAACTGAAAAGTGCTTGCCATTTTCTACTTGTTGATTTTCTTTTTCTTGGTTTTCAACGCCTTGTTCTGCCTGTTGTTCTTCACCGATATTTTGTGAAATAATCACACCAGCTCCAATGGCAATCACAACAAGCACGGCAATGATAATCCATGTAAACTTGCTCATACCTTAAAACTCCTTTCACATAGTGGTAATGGTGATAATTAATCAAATACGCTTCGGCGTATTTGCTGCCGATTTTTTTCGAGCTTGATCGAAAAATTTTCCTCTTAAAAATCGT
>NZ_JBALOX010000061.1:48251-49085 GCF_036965165.1 Bacillus sp. JJ1521
CTGAATAAAGTTAAAAAGATTTTTTATAATTTGCCCTGCTTTAAATAAAATAATCCTTTTATTAGATAGAATTTGAGATGGTTATTCATAGCTTTACTAATATTCCAAACAAAACAGGGAAAACTTTCTTCAATGAATTTGTAAGCAATTTTCTTGTCATGTAACTTAATCTGTGTTAGTTTTATGTTATGTAACATTAGCGGGAGGATAAACGAATGGAGTTTGTCGATCCAATACGGGACGTAAATAAAATAAATGAAATGAAAGACGTTTTAAGAAATCAGTCCCAAAGAGATCTATTGCTTTTTGTATTCGGGATAAATACAGGGATTAATATAAGTGATTTGCTCTCATTACGTGTCGGGGACTTGTGGGATAAGTCGGGAATGAAAGAATTCTTGTATGTGAAGGAAGCAACAAACGAGGAAGTAAAAGCTTATTATTTAAACAATCGGATAAAGATTGAACTAGGTGAGTATTTACGAACGATTGAACATGAAGGCAGTGATTTTTTATTTAAATCAAAAAAAGATAATCAGCCAATCTCCAGACAACAGGCTTATCGGATCATAAATCATGCTGCTAAAGAGGTTGGAATTCCCGGAAAAATTGGCATGCACACACTTCGGAAAACATTTGGTTATCACGCCTACCTAAAAGGAATTGCGATTTCCATCTTAATGGATATCTATAATCATCATTCCCCATCAGAGACATTCAAATATATCGGAATTAACAAGGAAGAGAAGAATTTAGTGAAAGTGGATGTAAACTTATAACCACATTCAGCGGATAAAAGACTAAGATTGCCACGGTCTGATGTCTTCGTCTTTG
>NZ_JBALOX010000062.1:0-216 GCF_036965165.1 Bacillus sp. JJ1521
AGCCCCAACAGGCCGATCATTCTTGGTTTCGAAAGCAATCTTGCTAAAGAAATTCTTTTCTCTAGATACCAATCACTAACCTCAGACATTCCGCTAATGACTATACCTCCAAATGCCCTTTCAGAGTATGACTGTAAAAATTCAAATACAATTGAACCCCCGGATGAATATCCGCAAAGGAAAGCTTTATCGATGCCTAGATAATCCAATAGGTTT
>NZ_JBALOX010000062.1:257-953 GCF_036965165.1 Bacillus sp. JJ1521
ATCCAATAGGTTTTTGATATCTTCCACAATTAACGAATAAGTAATGGGTTGAACTGAATACTGACTTCTTCCGTGACCTCGAATATCAAAGGTGATTACTCTAAAATTTTTAGATAATTCATTTACTTGATATTCGAAATTTGCGCTTGTGAGTAAAGGAGGGTGAATAAAAACAACCGAAGGTCCCTCTCCTTTAACCTTATAAAAAAGTCTGATACTGCTTAAATNNTCAGTAGTCAAAGTAGTTCTAAATATACTTTATCCATTGTTTTAATGAAAATACATTTATTGCCTTAGAATAAGGGTTACTTTGTCGATAGCTTTTTGTAACTTTTCCTATTTAAACCATACATTTGTTTAGCTTCTTTTGATTCCGTTCCAAGAGCAAACAGTTCTAAATCAGCTTAACATTTTTTTAGAACCTTTTTTTCTTAAGGAAATTAAACCAGCGAAAAAGTGAATTAGCAGCAAAGATGACAATTCCAATAATTCCGTGAAAAATGTTTCGTGCAAGTCCCATAGTCACTTCTGAACCAATAAAAAAACTGGGTAGAATAAGGAGTCCTCCTTTTCACCCAGTTTTTTTATCCCGCATTAACAGGAAGCGAGGGCCCCACTTCAAGACTTCGAAGTACAAAGAAGGATAAGTGGGGATCAACTGCCCGTAATAGCCCGATTTAGGAACAAAGACTAAGA
>NZ_JBALOX010000062.1:972-11908 GCF_036965165.1 Bacillus sp. JJ1521
GACCCACATCATGTGGGCATCAACTAACCATCAGTTAGGTGATGAAGTAAACCCCTACTGATGGATGTTTCACTTTATTGCAATTCCATTTTTAAGTCAGATGCTTTTGTCCATCCAATGACTTTTAAACCATGATAGATAGCCAAAGTTATAATAATTGGAAGGATGATCCCAAGAGCAATGTAAATTGATAATATGATAGGACCCTGTTCAGCTAAAATATTGATCGGTGCGATTAATGAATTTAGACCTAGGCCAGCCAATTGATAAGGAACTTGAAAATCAAAAATCAATGTTGCAATTGGTGCACAAATGACTGCAGCGATAAACGGCGGAATCGCAAGCCGTGGATTTTTGACTAAGTTCGGAAATTGTACCTTGGGAGTAATTAAGGATTGTGCAATGTTAGCCCCGGCATCATTTTGTTTAAATGACATGGCGGTGAATCCGGCAAATTGAACTGTACAACCAATTAAAGCTGCTGCACTTGAAACCGGATCAAGCTGTAACGCAATCGCAATTGCGGCTGAAGAGGCTGGCGACATTAGAAAAATGCTCCAAACAAGAGCGATGACCATAGGTCCAATTATAGGAGAATCTGCAACAGATGTAGCTATTTGTGCGCTTAGGCATTCTAGCAACGGTGTGGTAATCTTTGATAAAAATACACCAGCGATCCCTCCTACAAAAATAGCTGTAAAAGGAATTGCCATCATATCAAGTTTTGTTTTCCCAGCAACACGCTTCCCTACCCAAGTAGCAATAACAGCAGCCATAACGGCACTTAATGGTTGTCCTGTCACTAATGTAGCGCCATTTTCAGTTAACTGAACAGCGCTTGCTCCTACCGTAGCGCTGGCCATTGCACTGAAAATAACTAGTGTATTACCTCCAAGCTGGTACGCTATCCCTGCCCCAAGAGCTGGAGCTAACATAAGCTGTGCCGAAACTCCGATTATAGTAAAGCCTTCCCAGCCAGTAAATGTTCCAAGTGATCCCATAAGGAGCCCAATACCAAGTGTCACTAAAACTGCATTTGCAAGTCCTTGGGACGCTTTATACATTCGATCAATCAAATATTTTTTTGTTGGTTGTTTCATTGTGTAATCCCCCTGATGTGGTGTTTTCTAAACTTATGTTTTTTGTTTGAATATGGTATCCGCCAAATAATTGTTATCATAATATAATTATTTTCAGATAATGTCAACAATTACATTTATTCTAAATCTTTAATAACGCTTTCATTAAAGAAATTTAGTCGATATCGAGATTTAACAATGTTCGAAAAAAATAAATTCATCGTTATTCTAGTGTAATTTTGTTATGCCGTATTAGGATAAAAATGAAATAATAAAATCGAATAAATTTCTATACTAAATTTCTTATGCTAAAATAAGTCTTGGAAATAAGATACTGAGTTAGTGCCAAAATAAAAATAAGAAAGGAGTGACGTTGATGTCTAAGAAGGAAGAAATTATTAAATTGACCTCCCTTTCAACGAAAGCTGGCTGAGGATGCAAAATCGGTCCTGAGGACCTGACGCAGGTTCTGCGTCATTTACCGAAAGCTACACCAAATCCAAATTTATTAGTGGGTCTTGATACCCCTGATGATGCAGGAGTATATAAAATCAATGATGAAGTTGCACTTGTGCAAACACTGGATTTCTTTACGCCGATTGTGGACGATCCTTACATGTTTGGACAAATTGCTGCTGCCAATGCGTTAAGTGATGTCTATGCAATGGGAGGAAAGCCGATTACGGTCATGAACATCGTCGCCTTCCCTATTAATACATTAGATAAAAGTATCCTTGCAGACATTCTAGCTGGTGCAGCAGAAAAAGTTAGAGAATCGGGAGCATCATTAGTTGGTGGTCACTCTATCGATGACAAAGAGCCTAAATTTGGCTTATCTGTAACAGGTACTGTCCATCCAAATCGAATTCGTGCAAATGCTGGTGCAAAGCCTGGTGACCGTCTTATCTTAACAAAACCGATTGGTGTTGGGATCTTAACAACAGCGATTAAAAGAGATTTGTTAGGACCAGAAGATATTGAAAAAGTGACAGGAGTCATGGCAACATTAAATAAAAATGCTGCCCAGGTGATGGATCACTATAATGTACATGCCTGCACAGATGTAACGGGGTTCGGTCTACTTGGGCATGCAATGGAAATGGCTGAAGGAAGCGAGGTTGGAATGACGATTCAATACGAAAATGTCCCGATTTTACCAAGAACAAAAGAGCTTGCTGAACAAAAGGTAGTTCCTGGTGGAACAAAGAAAAATCATGCTTGGCTCTCTGAACGAGTAGAGTATAGCTCGAGTTTAGATGAAATTGATCAACTCATTTTATGTGATGCGATTACGTCAGGTGGACTCCTTGTCTCTATCCCAGAGGCTGAAGCCGAAAAAATGCTTCAGGAACTACATGAAAAGAATGTAGATGCTACCATTATTGGCGAAGTTACAAACGAAAAACCTGGCTATATTATGGTAGTTTAAGGACTCGATTTTGAGTCCTTTTTAGATTGTTAGGAAACAATAACATAAATATATTTGATAAATGAGGTGCTTATATTGAAAAAGATATCGTTCTATTTTCTTTTCTTAGTTTTTACCCTCCTTCTAGCTGGGTGTGGTACAAATGCCAATGATAAAAATAATAATGTTAAAGAAGAAGCTTTTACAATTGGAGTTATCCCTGTACAAACTGTTGGTGAAATGGAGACGGCGATGGACAAACTTCAAACGATCTTAACTGAAAAATTAAACCGTGACGTTTCCGTTGAGGTATATCCTGACTATAACGGTGTAGTAGAAGCTATGAATTATGACAAGATTGATATGGCCTATTTTGGTCCATTAACCTATGTTGTGGCACATGAAAAAAGTGGTGCAAAGGCGATTATTACACAACTGATAGATGGTGAGCCATTTTACCATTCGTATATCATTACCCATAAAGATAGTCCATTCAATTCAATTGAAGATTTAGTAACACATTCGAAGGAAATCGATTTTGCTTTTGGTGATATTAATTCAACATCAGGCTCCCTCATTCCTTCTATCGAATTAAAGGATCGTGGAGTCTTCGAATCCGAGGATGTCCATCAATTTAAATCTGTTCGATACACCGGCTCCCATGATGCGACTGCCTTAGCCGTACAAAATAAACAAGTCGGTGCTGGTGCCATTGACAGTGCCATTTATAATCAGCTTGTTGAATCTGGGAAAATTGATGGTTCATTATTTAAAACGATCTGGGAATCTGAAAAATTATTTCAATATCCGTGGGCGGTACATAAAGATACGGATGAAGAAACCATTAAAACCCTTAAGGCTGCCTTTTTAGCAATTGAAGATGAGGAAATCTTGGCTGCTTTTGGTGCAAGTGGATTTACAGAAGCAAGAGATGAGGATTATGCGAGCATCCGCCAAGCTGCAATAAAACAAGGAATTATTAATGAATAGAGCTGATCGACATGTGGTTTAAACGAACTACCTTTCTAACTGTAGTTCTAATAGGTATTGCGATTTCCGTAAGTATGAGGTTAACCGAATTTGACCTTTCAAAATTTCGTGATTTTCGAAATATGATTGATTTTCTCTCGCAATGGTTTCCAATGAATTTTTCAGCTTTGCCCAGGATGCTAAGGGACAGTGCAGAGACACTTGCAATGGCATTTTTAGGAAGTTTTTTTGGATTAATCATTGCCTTACCAATCAGTTTCCTTGCGGCGAAAAATACTTCACCATCTGCAATGGTTTTTAATTTCACAAGAATTTTGATGAGCTTTGTTCGCTCCATTCCAGAAATTGTGTTCGGATTAATTTTACTCACCGCACTAGGGCTTGGTCCCTTCCCTGCTGTTTTAGCAATTATGTTTCATAATATCGGTGTACTCGGAAAGTTAATTTCCGAACTAATTGAATCTGCAGAATCCGGACCACACGAAGCAATGAGAGCAGTCGGTTCGAAAAACTGGTTGGCATCTCTTTTTAGCATCCTTCCACAAATTTGGCCGAATGTTTTGTCCCAATATTTTTATCGTTTCGAGGTTGCGATTCGTACCTCCCTCATCCTTGGATTTATTGGAGGTGGTGGGATTGGACAGCGCCTTTTTAATGATTTTAAAAGCTTTCAATATTCCTCTGTATCCTTGGATGTATTTTTAATCATGTTAATTGTCATTATTGTAGATTCGTTTGGAAGCTATGTTCGGAATAAAGTTATTTAAATGGGGAGCATTGAAATGATTAGATTAACGGATGTTACTGTCTATTATCCGAATACAGAAAGGCCTGCTCTATCGGCGGTCAATCTTAGATTGGATGAGGGTGAATTTGTCTGTGTACTTGGTAAAAGCGGCGCGGGAAAATCTACACTTATTCGGTGTATGAATGGTCTTCAACAGCCTACAACTGGTGAAGTGTTTTGGGATGGTGATCCATTTACAAGCAAGACTAAGGAACAACAGCGCTTAATACGGCGTGAAATTGGGATGATTTTTCAGCATTTTAACCTGATCCCCCGCTTAACTGTTTTACAAAACACATTAACAGGCATGTTCGGCTATCGAAGTTCTGTGCGGAATTTACTAGGGGTGTTTTCAAAGGAAGAAATCGAAAATGCAAGACGGATTTTGGGGGTTGTTGGTCTTTCTGAATTTGAGAATCGTCGGATAGAACACTTGAGCGGCGGTCAGAAGCAACGTGTTGGGATTGCACGTGCCCTTTTGCAAAAGCCTCGCGTTTTTTTAGGCGATGAACCAGTTGCAAGCTTAGATCCAGGAACGGCCAATCGTATTTTTTCATTACTAAAAGAACTCCATGAACGTCATACACTTCTTTCGGTTATGAACCTTCACGATGTCGAACTTGCTAAACAGTTCGCAACAAGACTTCTTGCTTTAAAAAATGGCGAAATTATTTTTGATGGAAAGCCAGAAGAATTTACTCAGGATTTGTATGAGCAAACATATAATACTTGTAAATGATTCCTATGTAGGAAGTAATTGTTTTCCTTTTCGCGAATTGTTATACTTCTAGTATCTGTATATTAATAGAAAAGAAGGTACATACTTTGTCGAAAACGAAATTTCAATATTGGCTTATTCAAATCCTGTTAATACTAACAATTATCTTTGTTTCAACGAAAATCACATTTTTATTTAAACCAATTGGCGTGTTTTTCTCAACCATCTTTTTTCCAATTTTGATTACTGGATTTCTTTTCTTTCTATTAAATCCTGTAGTAAAATTCCTTCAACGTCATAAGGTTCCAAAAATCCTTGGCATATTAATCATTTATGTCGTGTTCTTTGGGTTGATTGTGTTAGCAGTTGGGAATTTAGTTCCAATGATTACAAAGCAATTTACAGCACTTGGAAATGCATTACCCGGTTATGCGAACCAAGCGATGGATTTTTTTGAGGAATTCACCAAATCCTCAGAATTTAAATGGATTCAGGATGAACAACAGGAACTTCTAAATACGGTTGAAGAAAAATTAATAGCTTTTGCAAATACCCTTCCGAATAGAATTACAGGTGGGATTTCTCAAATTGTTGCGATCATTGCGAATATAGCTATCATTCTTGTAACGGTGCCTTTCCTCTTGTTTTATTTGTTAAAGGATGGTCATCGGTTTCCACAAGCAATTGTAAGATTTTTTCCTAATGCATACCGTGACGAGGCTCTAACAATTTTAAAAGAAACTGGGGAGACACTCTCGGCATATATTCAAGGACAGGTTACTGTCGCATTAGCAGTTGGAACCCTTTCGTTTATTGGATATTTAATCGTTGATTTACCCTTTGCTCTTGTGATGGCATTGATTGTTGCTGTGACAAATATGATCCCATATGTTGGGCCGCTACTAGGAGGAGCGCCAGCTGTAATTTTAGCACTATTTGATTCCCCTATGAAGGCGTTGCTAGTGGTGTTAGTGATAGTAATTGCACAGCAAATTGAAGGGAATGTCCTTTCCCCTCTAATTCTTGGAAAGACGCTTGATACACATCCAGCGACGATTATCATACTCTTGCTCGCAGCGGGAAATCTAGCAGGTGTGTTGGGCATGATTCTAGCAATCCCAACGTATGCAGTTATTAAAACTATTGTTATCAATATTGTGAAATTCCTAAGAGCAAAGAAAAAGGCCGAGCTGACGGCAGATATATAATGAAACACCATGTGCATAACAAAAAAGGCTAAAGGAAAATCTTCCTTAAGCCTTTTTTTATTTTATTGAGCTAACTCATCCTAACTATCTTAGCGAAAACTTGTACAAATTTACAAATTAAGATATAAAGCTCGCGATGTTTAATTAATAACTATGTTCAGAGAATAGAGCCATATTCCTATAATTAAAGATGAACTGTCATTAAATGTTTTCGTTTTCGGGTGCAGATGGATTTTCGATTTGACCTTGATCACTTATATCGGAATCATTTACCTTAGAAATATTCAGAGAACTAGTTGGTGAAAAATCACCCATTGAAAAATTAGCACCGTATAATTTTATGTTCGCAGTATGGCTGTTTTGTAACGTCCCTCCAAAATTTATATTTGAATTTTGTGTCATCCCGTTTACCTTAAATTTGAAAATATTAATTTGATTAAACATAAGATCCCCCAAATAATAATCGAATTTGATACAAAGTATGTTAAACAGGCATTATTTGAAATAGACAAACATGGAATTTAGTATATATAGTCTTTTTCATTAACTAATATAAAAGGACTCCCACTTAGGAAATCTTGTGCCATAAGACTCATTCCACCCTGGTCTCTAAAAATTAGAATAGAGCCGTTCCATTTTTCTGTTTTGTACATATGTTGGGATTACAAAAGAACGGGAAGGGAGGTTCTATATGGCAAAGGGTACATATCGAGCGTATTTGCTTTATTTATAGTATGTGTATACTCGTTATCATCGTAGGAGCAGTTTAATTATTAAAAGACTCCAATAATGACTGGAGGTGTAATAAATGATCAACGTTTTATTTGTGTGCATGGGGAATATATGCCGTTCACCGATGGCTGAAGCTTTTTTTCGTCACTTAGTGGAAAAGGAAAATTTGACAAACAAAATCGCAGTTGATTCTGCTGCAACAAGTCGATTGCAAATCGGATTTCCTCCGCATGAAGGAACTCTTGATATTCTAAAGAAATACGATATCTCTTCTGATGGTCTTATTGGACGTCAACTAAAGAAAGAAGACTTTTGGAAGTTTGATTACATTATGGGAATGGACAAAAGAAACATAAGAAGTATCTTAAGGAAAACTGGCAAGCATAATCATCCAAAGATCATTAGGTTACTCGACCTGACCAAATACAGGATAGATATCCCCGACCCATTTTACACAGGTGATTTTGATGAAACCTATCGTCTTATTTCAGCAGGCTGCAGGGCTTTACTCAATAAAATACGGAGCGAACAAAACATATAACAACAAGCATCTATTTTAATTCGACGGTCAAAACAGTTAATTTCACTGACCCTCTTTGAGATAGTAAAATACAGTACTATCTTTCACTGGTCAACTTCTAAAGATATCACCAATATTCGTGATATATACCGAGTTTTACAGTTGATATTTTTTAGGTTTCAATATAATACGTTTTTACACTAAACTATAAAAAGCACACGTATTATTAATGTAAAAATACAATGTGTGCTTAAATATGTTGTTAGATTTCTCCCCAGAATTACATCCGATGATCTTATATGGTTGTAAGCTCCAGCTCTTTAGCAATAAGTTCATATGATTTAAGTCGGTCCTCAGGAGAGTGTGTGATTGTGACGATCATGATTTCATCGGCTTTGTAGGTTTTTTTAAGTTCTAAAAGCTTATCCTTTACTTTCTTTGGATTTCCAATGATGACCTTTTGTTTCATTTTTTCAAAGCCCTCATGAATTTTCTTATTCTCAAGGTAATCCCTTGCTTCTAAAATGGACGGAACTCCTTCCTTTCCTTCCCTCTTTTCTCTTTGCTTACCCCACACATAAGAACTTAGCGCAATTTCTTCTGCTTTCTCCTTGGTTTCAGCACAAATGGCAGAAACAGTAACAATTACTTGGGGCTTGTCACCTTGATTTCGTGGTGTAAAGCTATTCATATATCCATTTACGATCTCTTCTCCATCATTGTCGCTCATAAACAGACCGAATGTGTATGCTAACCCTTTTTCCGCAGCAAGTAATGCACTCTTTTTACTTGTTCCCAGTAGCCAAGGAACTGGTTGTATTGTCGGCATTGGAGCAGCTTTTAAGTTAGCAAATTCATGGTCAGGCGGAAAATCATTATGTATAAAATGAAGCAGCATATCGATTAATTCTGGCATCTTCCAAACCTGTTGCAAAAAGTTATCAGATAACGCACTGGTCGCTTCAGCAGAACCACCAGGAGCCCTGCCGATTCCGATGTCTATTCGATTTGGAAATAATGTTGCAAGCATATTGTAGACTTCTGCTACCTTATATGGTTTATAGTGAGGCAGTAAAACAGCGCCTGAACCAATTCGTATAGATTTTGTATGTGCCCCAATGTAGCCAAGCATAACTTCAGGCGCCGGACAAGCAAGTCCTGATAAATCATGATGTTCAGCAATCCAATATCTTGTGTAACCTAATCGTTCCCCCGCTTGTGCGAGTTTCATTGATTCAATCAATGCGTCCTGTGGAGTTTGATTAGCTGAAATGGGAGCTTGATCTAAGATACTTAATTTCATTTTAAGCTCCCTCCTAGTCTCTAATTTCACGAAGGGATAATTTAAAGTTCCCGACCTGATCTTTTTCATAAAGATTAGTTAACGAGGTTGAGTATTCATCGATTGTAACTCTACACTCTATTTCTCTAGTGGGTACCTTTAAATCAAAATTTCTCCCGTATAAAAGAGTTGTTACATCATGGTAATCTTCACTTTTAACTTTAAAATCGACTTTAACTAATAGTAAATTTTTTATTAGTTCTTCATGTTAATCTGTTACATTTAATTTTGAATCGTTTAAGTATATTTCTGTAACCATTGGTCAGTCCTCCTCTTTGATATTTCGCATTTCCATCGCAATGAATAGTCCATTATAAAATTCATTTTTGTCTACAATCGTTAAACCATTTTGTTTTACAAGTCTTTCCGTATCTCGATTTATACAACAGCCATCACATACTTTTTTCCAAGCAGGTGTCAGCCAGTCCTGTAGGTTCGAAAGAAATGGATTCCTCATCTTTACATGCTCAAACATGAGGATTGTCCCATCTGGTTTACAAACCCTTTTCATTTCAAGTAAAGCCTTTTCTGCGTCAGGAATCGTGCAGAATACTAGTGTCGCAACTATGGTGTCATATGTATTTTCTTCAAAAGGTAATTCTTCTGCACTTACTTGAACAATTTCAATCGGCACCTCTGCTTGAGCTTTATTCACATTTGCCCTGGTAGTCATATTTTGGTTTGGTTCAATTGCCGTGACACATTGTACATCTCGGTAAAGTGGAAAGTTGATACCCGTTCCTGAACCTAGTTCCAGTACTTTGCCACTTGCTTTTGCTAGTAGTTGACTTCGAATTGAGATGAATTTTCTTTTTTCAAGTGGTTTCATGAAAAAATCATATAGCGTTGGAAATAACGTACTCATAGTTTTCAACTCCGTTAGCCTTCGATACATTTATTATATATAGTTTTGAAAATGATTTCGAATAATTGATATGAAGATCCGAACATGTATTGCTAAAATAGGGTAAGATAAAATGATGAAGAACTAAGGAGTTGTATGTTTTGAGATTCCAGTGGAATTTTATTTTAGGACTTTTTTTTGCACTTATTGTTGCCATATTTGCTGTTGTGAATGTGGATTCGGTTAGGGTTAATTTTGTTTTTGGTTATACGGAGATTCCTCTTATCTTAATCATTTTGGGTTCAGCTTTACTAGGTGGTCTGATCGTAGGTATGTTCGGCATTCTCCGTCAATACAAGCAGCAAAGACACATCAAAAAACTGGAGAAAGAAATCGAACAACTAAAAGCAGGGAAAATTGAGAAAACACAAGTAGACACAAAAGCTGAAGCAGAATCAACTGAAAAAATAAAAAGTGAAAAATAAGGAAAGGTACTGTGCCTTTCCTTTTAATTGTTCTATTTTACTCACACCTCTACCGCCGGCTCCAATAACCCCATTTCTAAGCAGGTTTCAAGCAGTAAGGCTTTCTTTTCTTTTTGAAATTGAATTTCGATCCTGTCACCAGTGACCGAAACAATTGTTCCGTGTCCAAAAACACGATGCTTTACAACCATTCCCTCTTTTATTTCTTCTCCCTTTTTGATCGCATTTGAATTATATGGGACAACAGAATTTTCCCGTATTCGCTTTTTCGGAGTTTCCGGTGCCACTACCCTCACTTGTGGTGAAGTGATATTCTTTACATTTGCTACAAATCGAGACTGGGCAACATCTTTTCCATGTTGTTTCTTATAAGATAAGAGCTCCAGCTCCTGTTCAGCACGTGTCATTCCAACATAAAAAAGTCGGACAGCCTCTTCCATAAGATCACGGTTGCCATCTTTATACTTATTAATCTCATCATGCGATGGGATCACACCTTCGATTAAATCAATCATATAAACCTTTTTAAACTCAAGCCCTTTTGAACTATGGAATGTGGAAAGTGTAATCGAATCTTTATTTTTATTAAATTTTGAGATTTTTAACAGATTTTCAAGGTGCTTTAAACGTTCTGCAAATTGTTCCATCGTATCAAGAGTATCAGCAATTTCCTCTAGTGTTTGGAGCACCGAGAACAGATAATCCGTTTTAAAACCTAACTTTTTACTCATGTCCTTTATCGTTTGATCATAACCTAGCTGGTTTCTAATTAACTTAATTGCCTTGAGTGGTTTGGTCCCCTTCATCTGTTGAAAGGTTTTCT
>NZ_JBALOX010000062.1:11998-17329 GCF_036965165.1 Bacillus sp. JJ1521
CCCACATTTCGTATAAATTTGTTCAAAAATATCGACTCGTTTATCGGTAAATGTCATCCTCATAAAATTTAATATATCTTTAACGACCCAATGTGAGAAAAAACGGTTATCTGAATCCTTGATATAAAACGGGATTTGATTTCGGTCTAGTGCATTGATTAACATGATTGAAGATGAATTGTTCCGATATAAGATCGCAACATCCTTCTTCCTTTCTACCGTATCAATTTCTTGTACTACATATTTTGATTGAATCCGATAATCCTCAAATTGTTTAATATCGATAGGCTTATGAGCCGGATTCTCAGTAAACATATTTTTATCGTAGCGGTCTTTATTTCGCTTAATGAATCGATTGGCCACGTCGACGACATCCTTTGACGAACGATAGTTCTGCTCCATCTTTAGAATAACCGCTTCTGGGTATACCTTTTTAAAATCAAGCAAATACTTCGGTTCCGCTCCCCGCCAAGAATAAATGGATTGATCATCATCCGCTACTACATATAGATTTTGATGAGATTTTACTAGCTTTTCAATGATTGCATGCTGCACGTGTGATGTATCCTGGCTTTCATCTGTAAGGATATAATCATAGCGGTTTTGGTATTTTCGGAGAATCATTTCATCTTTCATAAATACTTCATTCGCTATTGTTAGCATATCGTCATAATCCAGTAAGAGATTACTTGGATTTGCGTTCTTTATTTTTTCATATTCTTCAAAAATAGCTTCGACAAATGGAATGTCACAATCAATACTCTCCCACTCATCCCTTGGAATAAGCTTGTTTTTAATATAACTAATATATGTTGTTAACTCTTCAAGTTGCTCTTCTGTGATATTCTCACCATTCATTGCTTTAAAAATTTTCCGTAATAGAAGTTTTTTATTTGGACCGCCATCAAGATTCCCTTCAATTAATTGGTAGGTAACTTTTTGTTTGTAAAAATAATCCCGTACTATCTGAAATGCAAGACTATGGATGGTCGAAAAGTCTACAGAATCTTTTGGGTGTTCAGGAAAGAAACGGGTAAATCTTTCTTTCATATCAGATGCTGAGGCGCGGCTAAATGAAATAGCCTTAATTCGAGAAGTTTCGACCCCTTCTTCTTCAATTAAATAACCGATTCGCATAATCGTAGTCGTCGTTTTTCCCGATCCAGGTGACGCTAATAAGAGTAAAGGCCCCTTTGTGTGGAGAACGGCTTTTTTCTGAACGTCATTTAGCTGTACACCGAACTGCTCTTTCTTTTGATTAAAAAAGTTTTCCCCTTTAATCACCTTAGTCCACCTCCTTGTCTCCTTATCAAATACGCCTTGGCGTATTTGCGCCCGATTTTTTTCGAGCATGCTCGAAAAACTTCCTTTGAAAAATCGTGGCATCCGCCGGAGGCTTAACTTTATACAGCATGCTTTCTGCTGAATAAAGTTAAACTCCATTATAAATTCTATAATTTTTATTGAAAAGAATGTTGAAATCCATACTGATTACAAGGACATAAAACAAGGGAATAATTGGTACGTTATATAAAGAAGAATATTAGAGGTGATAATTTTGGATTACAGAATTGAAAAAGACACGAAGGGTGAAATTAAAGTTCCAATTAATGCCTACTGGGCAGCCCAAACACAGCGTAGTAAAGAAAACTTTCAAATCGGCACAGAACGGATGCCACAGGAGGTAATCGAAGCCTTTGCTATTTTAAAAAGAAGTGCAGCCATCTCAAATGAAAAGCTTGGGAAACTAAATGCCAATAAATCAAAGTCCATTACAATGGCCTGTGATGAAGTTTTATCGGGAGAAATTTTTGAACAATTTCCGCTTGTTGTCTGGCAAACTGGTAGCGGGACGCAAAGTAATATGAATGTGAATGAGGTTGTGGCAAACCGTGCCAACCAATGGTTAAAGGATAACGGAATGGATGAAAAAACTCACCCAAATGATGATGTCAATATGAGTCAAAGTTCAAATGATACTTTTCCAACCGCGATGCATATTGCAGGTGTAAAAGCTGTAAATGAACGCTTGCTCCCTGCTATCGATACATTACAAACAACTTTAGAACGAAAAGAAAAGGAATTTGCGAAAATTGTAAAAATAGGCAGAACCCATCTACAGGATGCGACTCCAATAACACTTGGTCAGGAAATAAGCGGTTGGGTTCATATGTTAAAGCGTTCTAAGGAGATGATTAAGGAATCGACTGAAAAAATGCTTGCGCTTGCGATTGGAGGAACAGCAGTTGGGACTGGGATCAATGCTCATCCAAAGTTTGGCGACAAGGTTGCGAGTGAAATTTCAGAATACACAAAGTTTTCCTTTTTCTCATCCGAAAATAAATTCCATGCCCTAACCAGTCATGATGAGATCGTTTATGCCCACGGCGCATTAAAGGCATTGGCAGCTGATTTAATGAAAATTGCAAATGATGTACGATGGCTTGCAAGTGGTCCTCGCTGTGGAATTGGAGAAATTATGATTCCTGAAAATGAACCAGGAAGCTCAATTATGCCTGGAAAAGTAAATCCCACCCAGAGCGAGGCTCTTACAATGGTTGCGGTGCAAGTGATGGGTAATGATGCAACAATTGGAATTGCTGCTAGCCAAGGAAATTTTGAACTAAATGTATTTAAGCCGGTGATCATCTATAATTTCCTACAATCAGTACGGCTTTTAGCAGATTCGATGGAATCTTTTAATAAAAACTGTGCAATTGGAATTCAAGCAAATGAAGCGGTAATCTCTAAAAACCTGAAGGAATCATTAATGCTTGTAACCGCTTTGAATCCACATGTCGGTTATGAAAAAGCAGCTACTATTGCAAAATATGCTCATAAACATAATACATCGTTAAAAGAAGCAGCCTTACAGCAAGGAATTTTAACGGAAGAGGAATTTGAACAATATGTAAAANNAAAACCTGAAGATATGGTACAACCAAAAGAATGAAAAATAGCCTTCCAATACGGAAGGCTACCCCTTTTACAATTTAGAAAATTCCTCTATTAACTCATTAAATTTCTTCAATGAATTTTCGATTGGATATGGAGTTGTAAGGTCTACCCCTGTCTTTTTCAATAGCTCAAGCGGGTAGTCCGAACTGCCGCTTTTTAAGAATTCATGATAGGAACCTAATGTTTTTTGGTCCCCCTCAAGAATTTTCGTTGCGATATGAACGGCTGACGCAAATCCTGTAGCATACTTATAAACATAAAATGGACGGTAAAAATGCGGGATACGTGCCCACCCATATTTTAATTCATCATCAAACACAAGTTCTTCACCATGGTATTCTCTAAACAAGCCTTCATATACCTCACTAAAAGATTCCACATTTAACGGTAGTCCTTGTTCTGCCATTTCATGGGTTTTCTTTTCGAACTCAGCAAACATTACTTGAGTAAAGAAAGTCCCTTTAAACATATCGATAAAATGATTGATAAGGAATTTCTTGACCTCCTCGTTTTCTTCCGTGTTCACTAGATAGTTGATTAACAGTACCTCATTCACAGTTGAAGCAACCTCAGCAACAAAAATACTATAACGAGCTGTAATTTGAGGTTGATGCTCAGAGCTTAATTTACTGTGAACCCCATGGCCGCATTCATGAACCAACGTAAACAAACTATCTAGATCATCCTGATGATTTAAAAGTATATATGGATGCACCCCATACACACCCAAATTATAAGCTCCCGAACGTTTTCCAGGAGTCTCTCTAACATCAAAATAACGTGACTTTCTAAACTCCTCAAGTGCATCGATATATTCCTTACCTAATGGAGCAAGTGCCTTGCACATTGTTTCAAATGCTTCATCATAGGAAATATCTTTTTTTGCACCACTGACAAGTGGAACGCTTAAATCGTATTGGCGAAGCTCATCTAGACCTAATTTTTCCTTGCGGATAGCTGTGTATTTATACATCGCACCGATATTTTTCTTTGTTGTTTCGATTAGATTTTCATAGACGTCTTTGGGAACATTATCTCCGAATAATGCTTTTTCGAGTGCTGATGGATAGTTCCTTAACTTTGAGAGCGTGACATTGTTTTTAATTGCAGCAGCCAATGTGGATGCAATTGAATTTTTCAGATGTACATAAGGCTCATAATAGGCTTTATAAGCTTCTCTCCGCTTCTCACGGTTTTCATCCTCAATAAGCTTCGCATACATTCCCCTTGTTAATTCAACCTTCTCACCATCAACCTTCGTAACCAAGCCAAAGCGAATATCTGCATTATTTATCATTCCATATGTCGTACTTGGAGCAGAAAGTGCCTCACCTAATCGAGATAAAATTTCTTCTTGGTCTTTATTTAATACATGTGGCTTATATCGGAAGGATTCCAGCAGGTCTTTTTCAAAATACTGAAGCCCTTTTTCTTCAGCAATGTAACGTTTTAAAGTTTCTTCATCCAAACTTAATAAAAATGGCATGAAAAATGAATTCGCAGAACTCACCTTTACACTTAGTTGTTTAGCACGGTCTAAATAAGATTGTGATTTTGTTACACGGGTGTCTTCATCTACCTTTAACATAGCGTAAGCATAGAGCTTGTTAAAATGAAAAGACATTTTTTCACTTAAGGTTAAATAGTCACATAATGAATGTCCGTCATGGATATTTCCATCAAATTTACCGAGGTCCTCCCCCATTTTTTCAATAAGTTGATATACATCCTCCCATTTACTTAGATCAGAATAGAGATCATCTAAGTTCCATTTTTCTTGTTCGGGAACTTCGTTTCGGGACTTATACGTAGTTGTCATCGCAATTCTCCTTTTGTTAAAATAAAAATCAAATACGCCTTGGCGTATTTGTGCCAGATTTTTTTCGAGCTTGCTCGAAAAATTTTCTTCGAAAATCTGTGGCATCCGCCGGAGGCTTTTACAATTATTAAGCGGGCTTAAACTGAATAATTGTAAAAACCTTTTATTATGTAGGAAAGAAATATATGATATGAAATAGAGATGTTTCATTTTATTGTATATGAATTACATAAATTTGTAAAAAACGAAAGGAATGTTCATACATGGCGAATACATTACCTCATGTAGAGGACTCAGCAGGAACAACGTATCTTCCTCCGAAGGGGGAATACGAAACATTTGTTGATGAAGCCCACTATGAAGAAAAGGTTCGGGAATGGGGTCTTTCCGTTAAAAAAGAATACTGGTACAAGGAAAGGACCTATCAACGGAATGTTACGATAAAAGGCTATGAGGTGTACGGTAAAACACAAGAACATAATACAATTGTGCTTGAATTTGAGGATGGCAATCTAACTTGTATTCACCCTGCTTATTTAAAAGAAATGCAATCA
>NZ_JBALOX010000062.1:17494-17779 GCF_036965165.1 Bacillus sp. JJ1521
AAAAAGAAAAAGCACCAAAAATCGAGTTGCCATTAGACAAAGTTCATTTTACTGCATCTGTTAAACAATTTGCGTTAACCTGGAATCATTTTAACGAAGAAAATGATGAAGTCGTTGTACTTGAAAATGTTGTGATCCAGCAAGAGGGCCCAATTGACATTGGACTGGCTTGGTGCTCCCATTCAAAAACTTTAAAGAAATTAGAGCTTGAACCTGGTAATAACCTTGAATTTGATGCAAAGATTGTGAAAAAGAAATTAGCAAAAGGCAAGGATGTTGAAGAAG
>NZ_JBALOX010000063.1:0-605 GCF_036965165.1 Bacillus sp. JJ1521
GCTTTTCCTAGCACAGAAAACTGGTCAGGATTTACGCAGACAGATTAATGACCAAGCCTCTGTCGTGAAGGAAAAAACAAATTCACTATCTAAAACAATTTCTGAGCAGTCTAATCAAATTTTAACAAAAGTAAAAGATTTAAAAGCCTCTGCCGGGCAAAATGAGCCTGACTTAGGGCAAGACAGCCAAGAACCAGAAGCGACTGCATCTACGGCTACAACTTCAGAAGCTGCAGGTGGAGATCAACCTAAAAATGATGAATTATTCCAAGAAAAACTTGCTGAAGCACAGAAAGCCTTAACAGACGCAGAAAATAATACACAAACAACGAATTATTAGGAGAGATGGAAACATGGGGAAAACAAAGGTCGAAACCATCGAGGAATTTAGCCAAGTCCTCGAAAAAGAAAATAAATTTATTTTAATTAAACATAGTCTAACATGCCCAATCAGTAAAGCTGCATTTGATGAGTATGAGCAATTTGTTGCTGAAAATGTAAATGTACCAACTTATTATCTTTATGTTCAAGAAGCAAGAGAACTTTCTAACCATATCGCGGAACAATTTGGAATTAAGCATGAATCACCACAGGCACTTCTTTTT
>NZ_JBALOX010000063.1:641-10203 GCF_036965165.1 Bacillus sp. JJ1521
GAAGCGATTGGCTTATGAACTCGAGCAGATGGCGCCTGGAACTAGACAGCGAAAAATGAGTCCATGGTATCTAAACCATGGACTTTACTAATTTTTTATGATATTGATTTTTCAGGCCAAATTATATCTAAATGATCCCCGGGTGAGAGAATGTCATAAAATGTGCATTCTTCCCCATTTTTTAAGAGTGAAAACCTTCCAGCTGAACCTGTAGGCAAATGAATTTCGACAAAGCGAAATAAATCCTGAAAAATAAATGGTTCCACTTCTTTCGTTCTCATTTGCAGTTTATCACCGTGCTTAAGAAGATCATCCTCATGAAGAATCTCCCCATTTCGATAAAATTCATGTAGTGGCTTATTGAGAGAGATCATTTTCTCCTGATAAAATACTTGAATGGAATAGTCCATTTGAATTTTTTGTGTATCTGCAAAAATACGTAAGGTTGGGGCAATCCCTGGCTCTATTTCAAATGAATCCTGATCCATAAAAGCTGAATGTATGGAAACCTTAGCTCCGTTTTTCATTAATTTACTAGAAAACTGTTTTAGTTTGATGTTTTGTTCGTTTAAAGAAATGGTAAATTCATTTAACATTTCATTCCGGAATGGATAGGTATTTGTCCGAATCAATTCTTCGATCGTTTCCGGAAAATAAAATGAAATCTCATCATGATCATGAACAAAGTCATCTGGATTTGCTAGTTGATGATTTTGTTTGATGGTAGCTGTTATCACCATTTCTTCACCATTCATGTAAATCCTTTTTTGAGGAATATCGTCAATAAGGTCTTTAATCATCACGGTTGCTTTTGTACCGTCGTTACCTTTGCTAACTATGATTTCGTCCCCATTTAAAATTTCATCTTCAAATGAACATGGCTTCCCATTTTTTAAAAGATTAGGAGATTCTCCATAACCTCCAGGAATTGTGATGGACTGCTGGTTTACCTTTACGATCATGGCCAGTCCAGGTTTCCCATACAGCTTATGCAGTTTAATTCCAGCCGCTAGTAAGCTATCTCCGACAGTTAGACGTTTCATTTCAAAAAGTCTCACTGATTTTTGATTGACTGTTGCATTGACATAATGAACAGGTGTTTGGCTTGATGCAATAGCAATACCAATGGGTGTTACGAGTTCAGGTCCTTTTCGAATATCCTGTTTCATTTCCACCTGGTTAATTGCATCAATACCGCGAATTGCAACGCGGTTTTCGGGTAAACCAAGTGAATGCGCAAGCCGTTTTGGAAATTCGGGAGTTAAGCTGCCCCCACCAACGAGCATGACAGCCTTTGGTGATTTGTTTTTATTTAAATTTAGTATCTCGTCCCGAATCGATTCTGCTAATCTATCAATCGAGTCAGAAATTTGATCAATTACTTCTTGCCTGTTCACCAAAGTTTCAAAGCCAAGAATATCAACAACTTGAATGATATCATTCGTTAATAAGTCACGTTTTGCTTGCTCGGCAAGTGGAAAGTCGAGGAGAAGCTGGTCACTAATTGCTTCCGTAATCTCATCTCCAGCAATAGGCACCATTCCATATGCAACAACGGTTCCTTCATCTGTAATGGCTATATCAGAGGTACCTGCCCCAATATCAACTAACGCAACATTTAATCTTCTCATCGATTGTGGAATAAGCACATTAATGGCGGCAATAGGTTCAAGGGTGAGGGCCTGCATTTCAAGGTCTGCTCGATGCAAAGCAGATATTAATGATTCGACAACAACCTTAGGAAGGAAAGTCGAGATAATCTCAACACTGGCTTCATTTCCTTGCTGGTCGATTAAACTTCCTATTTCTTGATTGTCTAAGAAGTAATGGATAACCGAGTAGCCCACACAGTAGTAATCATAGCTTTTTTCCGATTTATTTTTTTCAGCTAATGCATATTGTGATTTCTGCACAGCACTTAACTCTAAATGCAAAATATCTTCCTTTTGAATCAATGGCTTTGAAGAAATCTGAATTGTTTTACTAGAGCGTTCCGTTCTTAAAGCTCTTCCAGCAGCGGCAACAGCAGCACTAGTTAATTTACCATGCTTTACCTCTAGTATTTCTTTTATCTCACGTATTACATTAGAGACAGCAATAACATCGTGAATTTGGCCATCAACCATGGCTCTTTCCTTATGTTCACGAATTACAAAATCGATTATATTATATGAAGAACCCGTTTTTTCAACAATTAGTCCGACTACAGAACGTGTCCCAATATCAAGTGCAAAAATTGATGGATTTTTTTCCATTATGTATTCACCTATATTTACAAGAATTATAAAAATACTTTATCACTTAAAAGCGTTTAAGTGATAAAAAAATTAGTGACATCCTGAACGAATTCGTTTATAATGAATTCTAATTACTTGAAATGTATCATATTTTCGGTTAGATTGCGACTTATAGCTTATGGGAGAAAGGAAGATTTGGATGAGTAAAGCAGTAGAATTAGATAATCTTCGCGAAAGAGTGGAAGAAATTAATCTTGAAATTCTTAAACTTATTAGTGAACGCGGTAAATTGGTTCAAGAGATTGGAAAAGTAAAAGAAACACAAGGCGTTAATCGTTATGATCCAGTTCGTGAGAGAACAATGTTAAATAACATTTTAGAACATAATGAAGGACCTTTTGAAACATCAACAATTCAACATATCTTCAAAGAAATCTTTAAAGCAGGTCTTGAGATACAAGAAGATGATCATCGCAAAGCTCTCCTTGTTTCACGTAAGAAAAAGCCTGAAGATACAATTGTAGATATTAAAGGTGTAAAAATTGGTAATGGTACACAGCAATTTATCGTTGGACCTTGTGCAGTTGAAAGCTATGAGCAAACAGCTGCTGTTGCAGCAGAGGCGAAAAAATATGGTTTACGATTACTTCGCGGTGGCGCATTCAAACCAAGAACATCACCTTATGACTTCCAAGGTTTAGGTCTTGAAGGATTACAAATATTAAAACGTGTGGCTGACGAGTTTGACATGGCTGTTATCAGTGAAATTGTAAGCCCAGCAGACATTGAAGTTGCTTGTGATTACATTGATGTCATTCAAATCGGTGCAAGAAACATGCAAAACTTTGAATTATTAAAAGCAGCAGGTTCTGTTAAAAAGCCTGTATTATTGAAACGCGGATTGGCTGCTACGATTGATGAGTTCGTAAATGCAGCTGAATATATTATCTCTCAAGGAAATGACCAAATCATACTTTGTGAAAGAGGTATCCGTACTTACGAAAGAGCTACTCGTAATACATTAGATATTTCTGCTGTTCCAATCTTAAAACAAGAAACACACTTACCAGTATTTGTTGACGTAACACACTCAACTGGACGTCGTGATTTATTATTGCCAACTGCAAAAGCGGCTCTTGCAATTGGAGCAGATGGTGTCATGGCGGAGGTTCATCCAGATCCAGCAGTTGCTTTATCAGATTCAGCGCAGCAAATGGATTTTGATCAATTTGAAAAATGGATTACAGAACTTAAAGCATCTTTAGCAGTTCGTGTATAACTTCATTTGATTTTTCATGAAAACCTCCTACTATATGTAGGGGGTTTTTTAGGGTTTTTGTTTCGAATTTGTTAAGAAATGCACAAAGTAATTGCCCTAGTAAGATAAGTAGCGTATGATAATTTACATAAAGTAAGCAAATATGACATTTGTTTGTATAAAAAAGTTCATACTATATATAAGTGGAACTTGAAATAAGGAGTGCTGTCAATGAATGTGACAATTTATGATGTAGCAAGGGAAGCAAACGTATCAATGGCAACCGTATCACGTGTTGTAAATGGTAACCCAAATGTAAAACCAACCACCCGAAAAAAAGTACAAGAAGCGATTGATCGATTAGGCTATCGCCCAAATGCTGTGGCTCGAGGACTAGCTAGTAAAAAAACGACAACGGTCGGAGTAATCATTCCAGATATCTCAAATATTTTTTATTCAGAGCTTGCACGTGGAATTGAAGATATTGCGACTATGTATAAATACAATATTATCCTTAGCAACTCGGACCAAAACAAGGATAAAGAATTCCACCTTTTAAATACAATGCTTGGTAAGCAAGTTGATGGAATTGTCTTTATGAGCGGAAATATTACAGAAGAACATGTCGAGGAATTCGATAAATCTCCTGTTCCGATTGTATTAGCTGCCTCAGTAGAAAGTTCAAATTCGGTCCCAGCGGTTACAATTGATGTTGAGCAGGCATCATATGATGCGGTGACGGAATTAACGAAAAGAGGCCATAAGAAAATAGCTTTTGTTAGCGGGTTATTAAATGAACCTATTAATGGTGAAAAGAAACTTGCTGGTTATAAGCGAGCACTCGAGGATGCCGGTCTTACGTATAATGAAGAATATGTAATCGAAGGTGATTACACATATGATTCAGGTATCGAAGGTTTCGAGAAAATTCATGAACTAGCCGACAAGCCAACAGCTATTTTTGTTGGTACAGATGAGATGGCATTAGGAGTAATCCATAGTGCGCAAGATCTAGGCTATTCGATTCCTAATGATATAGAAGTGATTGGCTTTGATAATACACGTTTAGCCATGATGGTCCGTCCACAGCTTACATCAGTTGTACAACCAATGTATGACATTGGTGCGGTGGCGATGAGATTATTAACAAAGTTGATGAATAAAGAAAATGTGGATGAACAAATTGTGGTGTTACCACACCGTATTGAATTTAGAAAATCAACTAAAGAATAAGAGGTAAAACACGGCTATCATGCCGTGTTTTCTTCTTTTGATGTCTAGCTCCAGGCGCCATCGGGTCTCTGGTAAGTCAAGCGCTTCGGAAGGTAAAAGGCACCTTCTGTCAGCGCTTGTCTTATGCTTGACTTGCACAGGATGTGCTGACATCGACGTTCGCCACAAGACGTGGCGATAGTTAGTCGATGTTCCTTAATTCGGGCGCCTTGCGCTTTTCTTATTTTTGCCGTATCGGGTAAAGTGTTTTTGTCACAGTTAAAGCATTTTTTTCCTCAATTTCTGATTTTCTAGGGATAGGTGGATAAATATTTGGTTCATCATCCCAGAATGCAGGAAGAGTTAATTTTGCTTTTGGTTGCCATTTATTGATCCAATCAATTGGAAGGGGACCACTTAACTCCGATTTTTCAATCATTTCAAGCCAAATTAAAGACCACGCTCTTGGTACAACTCTCCAAATATCATATCCACCGCCACCGACTGCAATCCAGCGACCATCACAAAATTGATGAGCAAGCTTGTGAGCAAGCTTGGGAATCTCCCGATAGATTTTCATTGTGGTCGACAAATGGGTTAATGGATCATAATAATGGGAATCCACACCATTTTGCGTAAAGATGACATCAGGTTTGAAAAACTCTGTTACCTCTGTAAAAGCTGTAGTGTATGCGTGTAACCATGAATCATCCTCAGTGAATGCATCCAAAGGGACGTTGAAAGAATAGCCATAGCCTTTGCCTGCGCCTCTCTCAGTCACGTTTCCTGTACCAGGAAAGAGATATCGTCCTGTCTCATGAATGGAAAGTGTACATACATCAGGATCATCATAAAATGTCCATTGAACACCATCACCATGGTGAGCATCTGTATCCACATAAAGGACTTTTACATTATATTTCTTTTGCATATATCGAATAGCAACAGCACTGTCATTATACACACAAAATCCGGAGGCTTTCCCGCGGAATCCATGGTGTAATCCACCACCAAGATTAAGAGCATGCTTTGACCTACCAGACATTACATGGTCAACTGCGGAAAGAGTAGCACCAACCAGTAAGGCGCTTGCTTCGTGCATCCCCGGGAAAATAGGGGTATCTTCAGTGCCGATTCCGTAGCTATGTCCTACTTCTTCGGAGAGTTTTCCTTCTCCAGCTAACTTTACCGCTTCGATGAATTTAGGGTCATGGACAAGCTCTAATTCTTCATCGGTTGCAATTCTAGGTGGGATTATATCCGAGTCATTTAACAAGTTCAGACTTTTGAGTAGATCATATGTAAGCTTTACCCTTGTTTGATTAAAGGGATGGTCGTGACTAAAACGATATTTTAACAACTGATCCGAATAGACAAAAACAGATTTTTTCGTCATGATCAGAGCCCTGGTAGTGTTGGCCACATCACCGTGTAGCCTTCATTTTTAAGATTTGTAATGATTTTATTCGGATTCATTGTTTGAACTCTCAACACAAGTATTTTAAAGTGAATATCCTTGTCGGGATACACAAGAACACTGTGAATATTCACATTTTGATTTTTAATAACATTGACAACCTCTGCTAGCGTTCCTGCCCGATTTGCAACCTTAACTTCTATCTGGGAACCCGGCTGATTTGCTCCAGTTAACTGGGCGAAGGTATGTAGTAGATCCGTTTCTGTAATGATTCCAACTAATTTACCGTTGGATTCAATAGGAAGACAGCCAATCCGATGCTCAGAAAAGACAGCCGTGATTTCTTCAACAAAATCGAGAGGATGCCCAGTTATCACGTCTTTAACCATAATCTCTTTAATTGGTGATTCAAGGGTTTTTTCTTCATTGGTATAGTCTAGGATGGAGGGCTTTGCATCGCGAATATCACGGTCACTTATAAGCCCAATCACATGTTGATTTGAATCGATGATGGGAATATGACGAATTTTTTTTTCGTCCATCAATTTTATCGCAGTTGAAATGGTATCATCAACTGATAAAGTTGTTACATTTTTTTTCATAATTTCTTCAACTATCATGTGAATCCCCCTTAGCAGCTAGTACATGAATCGATTCATAAAGCGTAGTCTGTCGAATCTTTCAATCGTATCTTGATTAATCCGTTTTCCTATTCGAGCCATTAAACAATTGGCAGGATGTGAACTAATTTCAGGATCGTCTGTTGCAAACCATTCAAGACCACCAGCACTCATCATTTTTTCCATTACCTTTCGATACTCCCAAACATTAAGTCCTGTGCCTTTTAAGTCCCAGTGCCAATAATATTCAGTCGTTATAATCAAGTAGTCCTCCATGGCATCATCCATCATTGAAACAATTAATAGATTTTTTCCAACACGACTGCCGCGAAACTTAGGAATTACTTCAATAGCACCTAACTCTATTAAATTCTCTATTTTTCCCTCAGACCAACGTTCAAGCGGGTCTGGATAGAGATATGTAACATACCCAACAACGGTATTATGCTCTCTTGCGATAATGATTCTTCCTTCAGGTAGATCAGCAATTTCAATCAATGCCTTGTGCTGTTGGTTTGGAGTACGAAAAGCTACCAGATCCTCGTGGAATTCATAGCTTGCAAGGGCCTCTCCAGTTATAGGACCTTCTATAATGAGTGTACCATGAGGGGTCTTTAGTTCCTTAGCGTTATATGTTTTCTTATGCTCCACAATGTCACCACCATTCTCGAGTCATTCTCATTATACATAATCTAGTAAAAATAAAGCGTTTTCAGATTTCTTATCAAATGCGCCTTGGCGTATTTGCGCCCGATTTTGAGGCCCACACGAGGTGGGTCACAAAGACGTTGCCACAGGATGTGGCGCTCTTAGTCTTTGATCTTTCTGTATCGAAAAATTTCCTCTGAAAAATCGTGGCATCCTCCGGAGGCTGTAACATTATATAGTAGNNCTACTATATAATGTTACATTAATTATACAATTTTACAGAAAAATAATATATAAACAAAATTTAAAAAATTGAGAAAAGAGGAGATTTATTTTATAATAGAATAGTAAATAACTTACATAAAGGGGAAATGTAGAGTGAAAGTGGAAGCGCTGCCAGCAACGAAAGGGAATTATAATTTAACAGATTATGATGAAGCATATGCGAATTTTGATTGGACGGAAGTAGAATCGCGTTTTTCCTGGTCTGAAACAGGTAGAGTAAATATTGCTTATGAAGCGATTGACCGCCATGCTGAGGGTGTGAGGAAAAATAAAGTTGCCCTTTATTATCGTGATCCAGAACGTGATGAGAAGTATACATTTAAAGAAATGAAAGAATATACAAACCGTGCGGCTAACGTTTTAAAACAAGCTGCTGATGTTGAAAAAGGTGATCGAGTATTTGTGTTTATGCCTCGTTCTCCAGAACTGTATTTTACTGTATTAGGGGCTATTAAATTAGGAGCAATCGTTGGTCCGCTATTTGAAGCATTCATGGAAGGAGCTGTACGTGATCGTTTAGAGGACAGCGAAGCGAAGGTGATTGTCACTACTCCGGATTTAGTTGATCGGGTTCCTTTTAATGATTTACCTGCATTAAAGCATATTGTCTTAGTTGGGGAAAATGTTAAAGAAGATGGTCCTTTCATTGATTATCTTAGCCGGTTAGAAACAGCAAGTAAAGAGTTAGAAATTGAATGGGTCGAAAGAACGGATGGCATGCTCCTGCACTATACATCTGGTTCAACAGGAAAACCAAAAGGAGTCTTACATGTTCATAATGCGATGGTTCAACAATATCAAACCGCAAAATGGATTCTTGATCTAAAAGAGGATGATATCTATTGGTGTACCGCTGACCCTGGTTGGGTAACAGGAACCTCTTATGGTATTTTCGGTCCTTGGCTAAATGGAGCCTCCAATGTAATCGTTGGTGGGCGTTTTAGACCGGAAAACTGGTATCAAACAATTGAGGATTTTGGAATTACAGTTTGGTATAGTGCTCCAACTGCATTTAGAATGTTAATGGGTGCTGGAGACGAATTAGTAAAACAATTTGATTTACGTTCTTTGCGCCATATATTAAGTGTTGGTGAGCCGCTAAATCCAGAAGTTGTTCGTTGGGGCGTAAAGGTCTTTAATTTACGCATTCACGATAACTGGTGGATGACAGAAACCGGTGCGCAGCTGATTAGTAATTATGCTTGTATGGAAATTAAGCCAGGATCAATGGGGAAACCATTCCCGGGAATAAAGGCAGCCATTGTCGATGATCAAGGCAATGAACTACCTCCAAATCGGATGGGTAACTTAGCGATAAAAAAAGGCTGGCCATCCATGATGTATCAAATTTGGAACAATCCGTCCAAGTATGAATCCTATTTTATGCCTGGGGACTGGTATGTATCGGGGGATTCAGCATATATGGACGAAGACGGTTATTTCTGGTTCCAGGGGCGTGTGGATGATGTAATCATGACTTCTGGCGAGCGGGTAGGACCATTTGAAGTTGAAAGCAAGCTTGTTGAACACCCCGCAATCGCTGAAGCTGGTGTAATTGGAAAGCCTGATCCTGTACGAGGAGAAATCATCAAGGCATTCGTTGCGTTAATTGATGGCTATGAAGCGACAGACGAATTAAAAGAAGAAATTAGAGATTTTGTGAAAAAGGGATTAGCTGCACATGCTGCACCTCGTGAAATTGAGTTCAAGGAAAAGCTTCCAAAAACTCGAAGCGGAAAAATTATGAGACGGGTTCTTAAAGCGTGGGAGCTTGATTTGCCAACAGGCGACCTCTCCACTATGGAAGATTAAAAGAAAAGCGCAAGGCGCCCGGATTGAGGAACATCGACTAACTACCGCCACGTCCTGTGGCGAACGTCGATGT
>NZ_JBALOX010000064.1:0-6278 GCF_036965165.1 Bacillus sp. JJ1521
GGAGTGATAATATGAAGAATCAAGTTTGTGTTATTAGCATTTACGTGCCAAATTTAAACGAAGCAATTGACTTTTATACTAATACTTTAGGTTTTGAATTAAACAAACAGTATGGTCCTAAGATTGCATCACTTGTAAACGGAGAGTTACCACTTGTTTTAGAGGAAAACGATATTGCAACCTCTAATCACAATGTTTCAGGAGTTGTTTTAGGATTGCAAACTGAAGATATTTATGAAAAAGTTAATTTCTTAAAAGAAAAAGAAGTTAATTTTATTGTAGATGAACCAACTAATTGTCCTCCAGGAAAATATATTAGTTTTAGAGACCCCTTCGGAAATATTTTAGAGTACATTCAATTTCAAAATTTTTAACAAAGATAATGAGTTCAACATAATTGTTGGACTTTTTTTAGTCTTCTTCAACTATCCTGCACCGATAGTACAACAAGAAAAAGTTGCCCTCGTGACAGCTCTAATCTTCAACTATCGCACCCGTTAGTTGAATAAGGAACTTATTTTGTAGTTACTCTTTTCCAATATTTGTTCCAATAACAACTGTTGCATCCAATGCTTCATCTCTGGCTATTTTGGTAGTTAGTCCAGCATTGATAAAGACTTTAAAGGTTTGAGCCGCCTGCATTTCGCTCGTCTCTACCAATAGATGTCCTCCAGAAGCAAGCCATTGAGGTGCCTGTTCCGCTACTATACGCAGAAGGTCTAGTCCGTCCTTTCCTCCGTCAAGTGCCAGTTTTGGTTCATATAAGCATGCCTCCTGGGGAAGCAGCTTTATTGCATCAGTTGGAACGTAAGGTACATTGGCAACTATTATGTTTACACGACCTCTCAATGAATGGGGCAATGCATCATACAAGTCACCTTCATAAACGTAACCATCAACATTAGTTATGTTGCGTGAAGCACATTGTACAGCGACGGGATCAATGTCAACGGAATGTAATAAAATCTTTTTCAAGTCGGTTGCTATTGCAGCACCAACAGCACCAGACCCGCAACATAAATCAACAACAATATCACAAATGCGGGTCAATGCTTCTGCATGTTGAACCAGAAACTCCGTACGTTGACGTGGGACAAAAACTCCCCGTTCTACTTCTATCCGTAGCCCACAAAACTTTGTAAATCCGAGTACGTATTCAAGTGGTAAACCACTAGCTCGTATTTCAACCATTTTCATTAAATCCTCTATACTGCCAGCCTCTGAGATAAGTAACTGTGTTTCTTCTTCAGGAAAAATACAACCCTCGCTCCGTAGTTTGTCGATTACACTTTTTTCCATTTTATTATCTAAAGAGAAAGTAATTTTCTGTTCCATTTATCTCACCACTTTAAAAAATTTAAAGGTCTTTATCATCTTTATTCTAGAACTAAAAGAAATATCCTTCTTCAACAAACCTGCATCGTTAGCTGAATAACTTCAACAAAAATAAGCGATAATCATTCTTAGACTATCGCCCCCGTTTTCCTCACTTATATAATATACTAGTTCAGGTGCGTTTTTATATCTTAATTGTCAGGAGCTTGAAACAGAGTAAAGACCTCCGAAGAGGAGGTCTTGGTTTCCTTTTATAAGAGGTGTTAATTCATGCCATGCATCACGTGTGGCATCATGTGTGGCATCATGTGTGGCATACTAATCAATACAGCTTGTGACTGGGTAACATTGTCATGATGTGGATGATGATAATGATGATGTGGATGATGATGATGATGATGTGGATAATGATAGCTACTCATTACATAAGGATGATATCCAGATCCCATAATATATGGACTATATCCCATTCCATACCAGTTTCTTATATCTCCAAACATATTTTCACCTACTTTCGAGATGGGATTTTAACTAATTTCATGTTATGCCTTAATTTAATGAATGAGCTTATCTTCTCTCAAAATAGGTGTTTACCTATTAAATAAAAATCCTGCATCATCCAGTTCCACTAAACTGTTCTATAGTTGAATAACTTCAACAAAAATTAGCGATAGTCATTCTTGAATTATCGCACCCGTTAGTTAAATAAGAAAAAGACGCTTATTCCACAATCGCGCCCGTTTCTGGAATAAACAAAAAGCTCATATTTAATAAATTAAATTAAACAGCAATCCGTTTTTTACCTTACCTTGCATCACTTTATAAATTATAATGAAAGTATTAAATCTTAATAGCGCTATGGAAGTAGAGGAGAACATCTATGAAAAATAAACATAGATTTGTAATTAATATCATTATAGTAATAACATATGTTATTGTTTCCAGTTTTGTATTAGTACTTTACGCTAAGAGAGATGCTTTGTCAGAGGTTTATATGGCTTTTCTTCCTCTAGCTATTACAGCCATAGTTTGTTTTGTATTGAATTCAATTAATAAAAAGGAAAATTATAAAGAAAAATAGTATTCAGAAAATAATCTTGATATTTGATTTTTAGAAAAAAGTCGATTTCCTTTACGTTGGGAAATCGACTTTTTATGTAATCTTATTCAATTAAATGTCTCGATTGTGGAACAAGTTAAAAATTTTTTCTTCAACTAACCTGCCCCGTTACTTCAATAAAAAAAGATGCTGCCTTAACAATACCTTGTCTTACTAAAGCATATCGTTAGGGAAGTATCAATTTTCATAATACGCTATCGCTTGTCAGTTGTATTTAAGAAACAGCCCTACAAATATTAGAACTGATAAAATAATTATCCCCAATAAAACCAGTAACACTTTTTTCATATTACAGCTCCTAAATTTATTCAACTTACTTTTCTATACGAATTTAATTTCAGAAAGTTACACTTTCTTCATTGCTTTTGTTAGTGCCTTTACTAAAGTAATCTGCACCGTTAGTGCAATAAAAAAGGATCGCCGCAGCCATCCCAATCTTAAGACAGCTGTTCTTTTACATTTAACACAACATATGATAAATTGTTATTAGAATTTTCCGAATAACGGAACGTTCATTGTTCCATTAAAGGGCAGTTTAATAGCTATATACAATACGCCGCAAATGAATATTGACCAAGGAATTATCTATTAAAGGGATTAAATTGGAGGGAATAGAAAATGGATGTAAGGACACTTTTGTTACAGCAATGGGCAAGTTGCTTAGATCAAGAAGACTGGTTTCCACCACTTGAAAAAGTGCTAGAGGATATCACTTTTGAACAGGCAATTTGGAAACCAGTTGAGGGGGCACATTCCATTTGGGAATTAGTTTGTCATTTGCTTTTCTTTGAAAAAAGAATTCTGTTACGATTTCTTGGTGAAACAACAAATGAACCAAAGGCAGAAAATAATGACGCTACATATCGATTACCAACTGAGACGTCTCAAAATTGGCAGAAAACAAAACAAGAATACTTTTATGTTCATCGCGAACTAGAAAAAATACTATCAACATCAGAACTAGAAGATTTGTATAGAGAAATCCCTGAAGACAATCCATTAATGATTGAACTGAAGAGTTTAGCAATGCACGACGCCTATCATATTGGCCAAATTGTATTCCTTAGTAAAATGCAAGGAGCTTGGGCAGCAAAACGCAGTTTTTAAAAAGATTTATTAGCTTTACAGTTATTCCATTATAGTGGGCTTTAAAGGAATAAGAACGGGAACGTCCGATTTGGACGTTCACATATTTTATACCTAAAAAACAACAATCATATTTAACAAAACCTATTAAAGTAATCAAGCAAACCTTCTTCTCTCATATTTAACTTCTTCCTAAACTATCCCGCTCGTTAGCACAAGAAGAAAGCCGCCAAAATAAGGCGACTGGATCTTCAACTCTTGCTACCCGTTAGTTGAAGAAGGAAATTGGCATGAACATATAAAAGAGCTAAGTTATTTTTCAGCTTATCCGTTTAATGAATTCATTAACTGGAAGAAGTATTCAGGTTTATGAGTCTTATTTAGGTTATACCATGAATGTAATGTATCTAGTGCAAATACATCTAATTTTTTCAGTACTTCCATCGCAAATTCCAAAGGAGCTATTCCTGATGCAGTAACTAAATTCGCATCAGATACCACAGATCCCACCTCATAGAACTTTTCTCCTTTATAGTTAGGACATACCATTTTAGTGAATTCTAAATTATTACTTGTATGCTTTCTAGTATCTAAGTATCCCATATTCGCAAGGGCATCAGTTGCACCACAAATTGCAGCAACAATAGTACCGAGCTTTAAAAATTCACCGATTTTTTCCAATATTGGTTGATGAATAACTTCTCCCCAGGTATTCCCTCCTGGCAAAATTAAAAGATCTTTACTCTCAAGAGTACATTCATCAAAGGAAATATCTGGTTTTAAGCTCAGTCCTCCCATCGTAGTAATAATTTCTTTATTAACTCCCACAGTAACTACTTTTAAAGGTGCTAAATCCCTTTTGAAATATCTTCCTGAGTTTAGTTCAGCAATTAAATATCCATATTCCCAGTCTGACATCGTATTAAATACATAAAGATAAACTTTTTCTGTTTGCATCAAATAACACTCCAATCATAATTTATATAGCCTATTATAAAATAACTTCCCTGACAGCTAACGTCAGGGAAGTTATCATACTTGATGAAATTTTATTAATTCCGACAGAACTTCAATAAGTCTTTTCTTAAGACTTATCGGCTCAATAACTTGAATAGATTTGCCGTACGGTAAAAGTAAATAAGGTACATATGTATGTATCATTTCTTTTTCAAGAAGAAATACTGCTTGATTTGAAGTCCGTTCTTGTAAATAATGCCCTAAAAACCAATGTTGGCAAATATCACCCAACGCCCCTTTATCTCCATCAATAACCAACGAACTAATCCCTTCCTTATCTATAGTAGGAAGGAGGTTTTTTATAAAAAAGTCACGTGCTGAAAAATCTTCTGACTGGATAAACTTATTTTCGGTCAGAATTAGACTTTCAATACGATCTACTCTAAAACTGCGGATATCATTCCTTAGATGACAATATCCAATCACATACCACTTATTATTCCAATAAATAATTCTGTACGGATGAACCAATCTATAATTCGATTGCTCTTCGCCACTTTTATGGTATAGAATTTTTACAGAGTATCCGTCAGCTACGGCCTGCTCCAACACCTTCAAGAAAGGTTCCATAGAAAGGGAACTTAATCGACTTATTACTTCAAGACTGGTTAAATGTTGGTTTATCTTTGTTTCCTGCTCTTGATTTGAATATTTTCTTAGCTTTGAAATAGCCCTATTTAGTGCTTCACCTCCATAATATCCGGCTTCTTCTGCAAAAACAGCAGCGTGAAATAGTGAGGTTTGCTCCTCAAAATCAAAGAATAGTGGAGCTTCAATAAAATTGTTCAATAAAGTGTATCCACCGTTATGTCCTGGTTCTGAAATTATAGGTACGCCACTTGTTGAAAGTGTATCAATATAACGATACACAGTCCTTATATTCATCTCTAACTTTTCTGAAATTTGTTTTGCAGTAATTTTTTTACCTGAACGAAGCATCCATAGAATTGCTAATATATTGTCAATTTTAGGCATATAATTCCCCCTCTATTTGGAATTTATTATCTATATTTTTTTCTTAACTATTAAAAACGGTTTAACTAATAAATTCTATCTATTCAGCGAAGTTCCTTCTTCCACTAAACTGCACCTTTAGTTGAACAAGAAAAGAGCTTTACCCTTGTTGGAGTAATGCACCCGTTAGTGAAAGAAGAATCTACCTTTCCAACTCAATATATTCTCTCAATAATTTCCACACATTATCTTCTTTTCTCCATACAAACATGCATTGAGCATTAAAAGGTTTACCATTTATTAAGTTAGTCTCTCTTCCTAAAATTAAATATTCTTCTCCATTTTTACGTTCAGTGATTGAAGCAACTTCAAAACTTTTTTCAGCATTGTCCATTCGTCTCAATACACTATTGAGTTCATAGTCATAATAATACAGTTCAGGTTTATCTATATATGAATGAGCCCAACATCCTACAAAGCTCTTTGACATATATGCTCTAATTCCATCACCATTCTTGCTAATAAATCCTTCATTCCAAGCGATAAAATAGCCATTTAATATTTCCTTAATAATGTTCAATTTTCATTCCTCCCTATCATTAAATGGTAACTATAAAAATAATCCCTGCTACTAAGAACACATATGTTAAAGTAAACTGCATCATTGGCATAATAACTTCAACAAAAATAAGCGATAATCCTTCATCTTGGACTATCGCTACCTGTTACTTTAATAAGAACAATTAGAGTGTTATTACCACTAAGG
>NZ_JBALOX010000065.1:0-39906 GCF_036965165.1 Bacillus sp. JJ1521
TTTGCGGAATATTTATCTATCCTCACACCCACGTGCATAAGGAGGTTGTTCTAAAAAAATGTCAAATTTTCATGCAACGACAATATTTGCTGTAAAGCATAATGGAAATTCAGCAATGGCAGGAGATGGGCAAGTAACATTTGGGAATGCCGTAGTTATGAAACATACTGCACGAAAGGTCCGAAAACTGTTTCAGGGAAGAGTTATTGCAGGGTTTGCGGGTTCAGTTGCAGATGCATTTACCCTTTTTGAAATGTTTGAAGGACGCCTAGAGGAATTTAATGGGAACTTACAAAGGGCAGCAGTTGAGCTTGCAAAAGAATGGAGAAGCGACAAAGTTCTTCGTAAATTAGAGGCGATGCTGATTGTGATGGATGAGAAGGATTTGCTTCTAATTTCGGGAACAGGTGAAGTGATTGAACCGGATGATGGAATTCTTGCAATTGGCTCCGGTGGAAATTATGCTCTTTCTGCTGGACGTGCATTGAAAAAATATTCAGGTGAATATTTAACAGCAAAAGAGATTGCAAAAGCTTCATTAGAAATTGCAAGTGAGATTTGTGTGTATACAAACGAAATTATTATAGTTGAAGAACTATAGGAGGGGATTACTTTGAAAACGAATTTAACCCCAAGACAGATTGTAGAAAAATTAGATCAATACATTATTGGTCAGAATGAAGCTAAAAGAGCTGTTTCAGTGGCATTAAGAAATCGATACCGCCGTAGCCTGCTTAATGAAAAGCTTAAAGATGAAATCGTACCAAAGAATATATTGATGATTGGTCCAACTGGTGTTGGGAAGACCGAAATTGCAAGGCGACTTGCAAAGCTAGTAGGAGCTCCCTTTATTAAGGTGGAGGCAACTAAATTTACTGAAGTAGGTTATGTTGGTCGAGATGTAGAATCAATGGTTCGCGATTTAATCGAGACTGCTGTTCGCCTTGTGAAAGAGGAGAAAGTGGTGGAAGTATCTGAACGTGCCGGAGAAAATGCCAATAAGCGAATTGTTGAATTACTAGTCCCTGGGTCTAAAAAGCAAACAGCTTATAAAAATCCACTTGAAATGCTCTTTGGTGGGAATAATAATGAACCAGAGGTAGAAAATTCTCCGGAAGAAGACAGTTTAAGTGATAGAAGAAAACGTATGGCTCATAAGCTTGCACTTGGAGAACTTGAAGATTATTACGTTACAGTCGAAGTTGAAGAACAGCAGCCATCAATGTTTGATCTTCTTCAAGGTTCCGGTATGGAGAATATGGGGATGAATATGCAGGATGCACTAAGCAACTTAATGCCGAAAAAACGTAAAAAACGTAAATTAACGGTTAAAGAAGCTCGCAAAGTCCTGACTAATGAAGAAGCAGCGAAACTAATTGACATGGATGAGGTTACGCAAGAAGCAGTAAACCGTGCTGAACAATCAGGTATTATTTTTATAGATGAGATTGACAAAGTAGCTGGTAAAAGTCATAATTCATCTTCGGCAGATGTCTCCAGAGAAGGGGTTCAACGTGATATTTTACCAATTGTTGAAGGATCAACCGTCGTAACAAAATATGGCTCTGTAAAAACAGATCATATGTTATTTATTGCCGCAGGTGCCTTTCATATGTCAAAGCCTTCCGATTTAATCCCTGAGTTGCAAGGTCGATTTCCGATTCGTGTAGAGCTTACTAAACTAACTGTCGATGATTTTTATCGAATTTTAGTTGAGCCAGATAATGCCCTATTGAAACAATATTCAGCATTATTAGAGACAGAAGGTATACAACTTGAATTTTCTGACGATGCTATTCGTAAGCTAGCTGAAGTTGCCTTCCAAGTGAATCAGGACACAGATAATATTGGTGCCAGACGCCTACATACAATTTTGGAGAGACTTTTAGAGGATTTATCATTTGAAGCACCAGATATTACAATGGAAAAAATCACGATTACGCCACAATATGTGGATGAGAAATTAAGTTCAATCGTGAAGAACAAAGATTTAAGTCAATTTATTTTGTAAGATTATCAGGAGGAACAAGTAAAATGCCATTATTAGAAAGAACAAGAAAAATTAATGCAATGCTGCAAAATGCAGCAGGTAAACCAGTTAACTTTAAGGAAATGTCAGAAACGCTACGCGATGTAATTGGGGCTAATATTTTCTTACTAAGTCGCCGTGGAAAACTACTAGGATATGCGATCGCTCAGCAGATTGAAAATGAAAGAATGAAGAAAATGATTGAAGATCGTCATTTCCCTGAAGAGTATACACAAAGCCTATTCAATATTCATGAAACTTCGTCTAACCTTGATATTGAAAGTACTTATACTGCTTTCCCTATTGAAAACAAAGAATTATTTAAAAGTGGACTAACAACGATTGTGCCAATTATCGGTGGTGGAGAGCGATTAGGTACACTAATTCTTTCAAGACTTGATCAAAACTTTGAAGACGATGATCTCATTTTAGCGGAGTATGGTGCAACGGTTGTAGGTATGGAAATCCTACGTGAAAAAGCAGAAGAAATTGAAGAAGAAGCTAGAAGTAAAGCTGTTGTTCAAATGGCGATTAGTTCATTATCCTATAGTGAATTTGAAGCAATTGAACATATTTTTGAAGAATTAAATGGCAATGAAGGGTTGTTAGTTGCAAGTAAAATTGCCGACCGGGTTGGGATTACAAGATCAGTTATTGTAAATGCATTAAGAAAGCTTGAAAGTGCTGGTGTAATCGAATCACGTTCACTCGGAATGAAAGGTACTTACATTAAGGTACTGAACGATAAATTCTTAGTTGAATTAGAAAAACTAAAATCACATTAAAAAAAACGAAGATGGTTTTTTCCATCTTCGTTTTTTTATTAATTTCGTTATCATAAATTGTCGATTTTTGTAGAGGGAATAAATGCTTGTCCTTTTTTGTAAAAAAAACGTGAAATTTTATGTCTTAAATCCTATAATTAAGTGTGGAATGCATGGGGATAAAGACCTATATTGTCGAAATTGATCACTTTTTATCACAAGCTTCGTAGACAGATAGATTTAATTTCATTACAATAATAAAGAGTTAATACAATTCGTTATATTTATTCGAAGGATATATATTTTTTGTGGGGGGATAAGATGAAACTTTTTTCTAATACCATTCATTCGCTAGAAAAAGCTTTAGATTATTCAACTCTACGACAGAAGGTTATTTCAAATAATATTGCAAATGTGGATACGCCTAACTACAAGGCACAGGACGTTAGCTTTAAGAACCTTCTTTCAAATGAAATGAATAGTCAATTCAAAGCAAATCGTACGAATGAGAAACATTTCGAATTTACTAGTAGCAAAAGCAAAAATAGACAACTTATAACAACTAAGAATGATACAGCATATAACCACAATGGGAATAACGTGGATATCGACAAAGAAATGGCATCGTTAGCTGAAAACCAAATTTATTATAATGCCATAACTCAAAGAATTAGCGGGAAATTTAATACATTAAAAACGGTTGTTAAAGGAGGGAACTAAGAGTGTCAATTTTTCATAGCCTCAATACAAGTGCTTCTGCATTAACTGCTGGACGACTTAGAATGGACGTTATTTCCTCGAACATGGCAAATGTGGATACAACAAGAGGGAAATTTGTCGATGGACAGTGGCAGCCATATAGCAGGAAAATGGTTGTTCAGCAACCACAAGCTAATAGTTTTTCCTCCCATTTATCAAAAGCAATGAATCAATCGAAAATAGGGAACGGAGTTAAAGTGACAGGAATTGTTGAGGATAACACTCCTTTTCAGCTAGTATATAACCCGGACCATCCTGATGCGAATGAAGATGGGTATGTCGCACTACCTAACGTTGACCCACTAAAGGAAATGGTTGATCTTATAAGTGCTACAAGATCATATGAAGCGAATGTAACAGTACTTAATGCATCAAAAGGAATGCTAATGAAAGCTTTAGAAATTGGGAAATAGGTGATTAGTCGTGATTGAAAAGATTAATATTGCTACGCCGCAGGTTTTTTCGAAGTCTAGTATACAGCCAAAGACAGCAAGCTCTGTCCAAAAAGAGTTTAGTCATTTTTTAAAAGACGCCATTAATAATGTGAATGATTCACAAAAGACTTCAGATATCATGACCGAAAAGCTGATTAAAGGCGAAAACGTAGATTTGCACCAAGTAATGATTGCTTCTGAGAAAGCGAGTGTTTCATTGCAAACGACACTTCAAATTCGAAATAAGGTAATAGAAGCATACCAAGAAATCATGAGGATGCAAGTTTAACTTTATACATTCGGGATATGAACCCGACTGCATAAAGTTAGCCTCCGGCGGATGCCACGATTTTTCAGTGGAAGATTTTCGAGCATAAGATCAAAGACTAATAACGCCACATCGTGTGGGCCTAAAAAAATCGGGCGCAAATACGCCTAGTCGTATTTGATTCAGGAGCTTTACAACAACTTGATATTAGGGGTATGTAAATGAAAGAGAAACTTCTTTTATATAAAACGAAAATAAGTGAATATTGGAAGAACCAATCCGGTCTTCAAAAGACCACCATAATTGGATTGCCATTGCTATTAATTTTCGTTATTTCGCTCACTGTGTTTTTTTCAACAAAAACAACACTTGTTCCTATGTATAGCAATCTTACACCTCAGGAAACAGGGCAAATAAAAGCTACTTTAGATTCTAGGGGAATTCAATCGGAAATAGCGGATAATGGAACAACCATTAAGGTACCAGAGGAAGTGGTCGAAACCTTAATGGTTGAACTTGCGGCAGAAGGAATACCAGACAGTGGTAATATCGATTATTCATTTTTTGGTCAAAATGCAGGTTTTGGGATGACCGATAATGAATTCAATATGCTTAAACTTGAATCCACTCAAACGGAATTAGCCAACCTTATCAAAGGCATCGATGGGATAAACGATGCCAAGGTTATGATCAGTATGCCGAGCGATGGAATTTTTGTTAAGGACAGCCAGTCAGAGGCGTCTGCTTCAATCGTTCTAAACACGAAACCTGGATATAGGTTTGAACAACAGCAGATAAAATCCTTATATCACCTGGTTTCAAAAAGTATTCCTAACCTACCTACTGATAATATCGTCATTACCAACCAAAACTTTGAGTATTTTGACTTAGAAAATGAAGAAAAATTGTCTGTGGTCGGAAATGTAACGTCACAGCTTGGTTTAAAGCGAGAAATTGAACGAGATCTTCAAAGACAAGTTCAACAAATGCTTGGAACGATGATGGGACCAAATAAAATCGTTGTCTCAGTTACAACTGATATAGATTTTACACAAGAGAATCGCCAGGAAAACCTAGTTACACCAGTTGATCCTGAAAACATGGAAGGTATTGAAATCAGTGTTGAAAGAATTACAGAGACCTTTACTGGTGAAGGAGCTGCAGCAGGTGGTGTTGCAGGCGCTGGAGAAACGGATGTCCCAGCTTATAATTCTAATGGACAAGCAGGTAATGGGGATTATGAACGTATTGAAGAACGGGTTAATAAAGATGTGAATCGCATCACGAAGGACATTGTGGAAGCTCCTTATAAAATAAGAGATTTAGGAATTCAGGTTATGGTCGAAGCACCAGATCCAAAAGATCCTGCTTCAATGCCCCAGGAGCGAGTCGATGACATTGAGAGAATTTTAAGCACGATTGTTAGTACAAGTATTAATCAAGACGCGAACAATCAATTAACACAAGAAGAAATTCAAGATAAAATTGTCGTTTCTGTACAAGAATTTAATGGGAAAACAACGTCAGCTGCAGAAACAACTCCAATTCAAGCAATACCTATATGGGTTTATATTGTGGGTGGTTTTTTAGTACTTGGACTTATCATTCTATTATTCTTATTTTTACGCAAAAAGAAAGATACAGAAATCGAAGAGGAACTGCCTCTATCAGAACCTGTATTCTTTGACCATATTCCAGATGTAAATGAAGAAAAAGAATCAGAAGCAACAGTCCGGAAAAAACAATTGGAGAAACTTGCAAAGGATAAACCAGAAGATTTTGCTAAATTATTACGTTCATGGTTAGCGGATGAGTAGGAGGTGGAGAAATGGCAAAACGAGATATGCAAAATGGACTAACTGGTAAACAAAAAGCGGCCATTCTCCTTATTTCACTGGGTCCAGATGTTTCGGCTTCAGTGTATAAGCATCTGTCAGAGGAAGAAATTGAAAAATTAACATTAGAAATTTCTGGCGTTAGAAAGGTAGAAGCAAATACAAAGGAACAAATTATGGATGAGTTCCACCAAATTGCGATTGCCCAGGATTATATTACCCAAGGTGGTATTGGATATGCAAAGACAGTACTTGAAAAAGCACTTGGGGAAGAACAAGCAGGAGTTATCATTAATCGATTAACCTCTTCTCTTCAGGTTAAACCGTTTGATTTTGCAAGAAAGGCAGATCCTGGACAAATTTTGAACTTTATTCAAAATGAGCATCCGCAGACAATTGCATTAATTTTATCTTATTTAGATTCAAGACAAGCGGCACAAATTTTATCCGAGCTACCACAAGAGGTTCAAGCTGATATTGCAAGAAGAATTGCTATTATGGACAGAACTTCACCTGAAATTATTAATGAGGTTGAGCAAATTCTTGAACGTAAGCTTTCAGCTACCGTGACACATGATTATACCCAAACCGGTGGAATTGAGGCGGTAGTGGAGGTATTAAATGGAGTCGATCGCTCAACAGAAAGAACGATTTTAGATGCGCTAGAGATTCAAGATCCAGAATTAGCAGAAGAAATTAAAAAGAGAATGTTTGTCTTTGAAGACATTGTTACTCTTGATAACCGCGCTATTCAACGCGTCATTCGTGATGTTGAAAATGAGGACCTCATGCTATCACTTCGCGTTGCTAGTGAAGAAGTGAAAGAAATTGTCTATAAAAATATGTCCAAACGGATGGTTGAAACGTTTAAAGAGGAAATGGAATATATGGGACCGGTTCGTTTGCGTGATGTTGAGGAAGCACAATCACGTATTGTAGCGGTTATAAGAAGACTTGAGGAAGCTGGAGAAATAGTCATCGCTCGTGGTGGAGGAGATGATATTATTGTCTAATGTTATTAAGTCAAGTTCTGCACAGTCTAATGATATTCCAAAAAGAGTCATCGAGCTTAAAGTTTTACAGACGCAAGAAATCAATCAGGCAGAGCCAGAACAACAAAATCTCCAGTTTGTTTCTCAAAAAATGCTTGATGAGGCTAAAGATCAGGCTGATAAAATTGTTAAAGACGCCATTGCCTATTCGAATTCAATTAGACAACAAACATTAGTCGAAAAACGTGAATGGGAAGAAGAAAAACAAGAGCTTTACCAAAAAACATCTGAAGAAGGCTATCAAGCTGGGATGACAGAAGGGCGAAAACAGGGTTATCAAGAATATTCTGATCTACTTAACGAAGCTCGCCAAGTTATTGATATATCAAAACAAGATTATGATCAATATCTTGATTCTTCTGAAGAGGTCATTTTAAAGCTAGCGATGACGGTAGCGGAAAAAATAATCGGGATTCATTTATTAGAGAAACCCGAAGACTTTACGAACCTAGTAAAAAAGGCGCTTAAGGAAGTTAAGGAGCATTCTGATATCACTATTACAGTGAATCCACGTTTTTACCAATTTGTGATTGAGCAAAAAGAAGAGTTATCGGCTATTCTTGGCAGGGAAACAGACCTTTTTGTCTATCCGAATGAAGAACTAGAAGAAGCCGATTGTGTGATTGAATCTTCCTTTGGAAAGATTAATGCAAGTGTGGATACTCAGCTTTCTGAGATTAAAGAAAAATTACTTTCATTGCTATTGGAGGAATAGGCTGTGAAGGCAATTGAGCTTCTTAATGAAATACATTCGATCGATTCTTATAAACGGTACGGAAAAGTTACAAGAGTCGTAGGCTTAATGATTGAATCGCGCGGACCAGAATGTTCGATTGGAGATTTATGTCATATTTATGTAGGAATTAACCATAAAAGATGTATTCAAGCTGAAGTTGTCGGTTTCCGTGAGGAGCATGTCATTCTGATGCCATTTTCAAATGTGAAGGATATATCACCGGGAAGCATTGTTGAGGCAACTGGCAAACCACTTGATATAAAGGTTGGGACAGGACTGGTAGGTAAGGTATTAGATCCACTAGGACACCCACTTGATGGAAGCGGGCTACCTAGGGGGTTGTCTTCAGCACCTACTGAACAAGATCCTCCAAATCCATTATCGCGGCCTCCTATACGTGAGCCAATAGAGGTTGGAGTGAAAATGATCGATACCTTATTAACCGTAGGCAAAGGTCAACGTGTAGGTATCTTTGCAGGAAGTGGTGTTGGTAAAAGTACACTTTTAGGAATGATTGCCCGTAATACGACAGCTGATATTAATGTGATTTCTCTTGTGGGGGAACGTGGTCGCGAGGTGCGAGAATTTATTGAAAAAGACTTAGGTGAAGACGGACTTAAAAGATCAATTTTAGTTGTAGCTACTTCCGATCAGCCAGCATTGCTTCGTATCAAAGCCGCAATGACTGCAACAGCAATAGCCGAGTTTTTCCGGGACAAGGGTCTAGATGTCATGTTAATGATGGACTCAGTAACCCGTGTAGCAATGGCGAGCCGTGAAATTGGCTTAGCGATTGGTGAGCCACCTACGACAAAGGGCTACACGCCAAGTGTGTTTACAACACTACCGAGGCTCTTAGAGAGAACTGGGACGAATCATTTAGGATCGATAACTGCTTTTTACACAGTTCTAGTCGACGGAGACGACATGAATGAGCCGATTGCAGATACTGTTCGAGGGATACTTGATGGGCATTTCGTTCTTGATCGAAGTCTTGCCAACAAAGGACAATATCCAGCTATTAATGTTTTAAAATCAATCAGCCGTGTAATGAACCAAATTACATCCAACGAACATAAGACCAGTGCTGAAAAACTCAGAGGGATCATGGCAACATACCTTAATTCTGAGGATTTAATTAATATTGGAGCCTATAAAAGGGGATCTTCTATCGAAGTTGATGAAGCCATTAGGTATTATCCAAAGATTATATCGTTTTTAAAACAGCAAACGGATGAGAAATTTACATTCGAGGAAAGTTTACAATTATTGGCGCAATTGGCTGAAAAAGGTGAATGAAACAAATGAGTTACAAGTTCAAATTTCAAAAAGTTATGTCGATAAAAGAAAATGAGAAGAATCAGGTTCTGGCGGATTATAAAACATCAGTTAAAGAATTTGAAGACGCCGCTAAAAGCTTATATGAATCCTTAAAGAAGAAGGAAACTTTGGAAGAAAATCAAAGACAACAGCTACGAAGCGGCTTATCCGTCCAGAGTATTCGGCATCAGCAGTCTTTCATTACAGGCTTAGAAAAAACGATTATGTATTACCAGCATCTTGTCATTAAAGCTAGAAATAAAATGCAGCAACTGCAAGTATTGTTAACCGAAAAAAACATTGAGGTTAAAAAATATGAGGTCATGCAAGAAAAGGATTTTGCGATTTATGAGGGACAATTAAAAATGCTGGAAGGTCAGATGATGGATGAAATCTCAATCCAACAATACATGTCAAAGGGAAGATAGGTGATTAAATGGAGACGAACGAAAAAGAAGAATACAGTAAATTCCAATGGTTTTTCTATGTCGTATTTATTCCATCTTTCTTTACATTGATTGTCGTTTTTGTCCTGTTATCTGTTACTGGTTTTAATCCCATTGGAGCCGTGAAGGGCTTTGCATCCAAGGTTCCAGTTATTTCTTCCCTATTTGAAGATGAAGAAAAGGAATCACAGGCACAAAATGAGGACGAGATATACGTTGCAGATTTGGAGACTGAGATACAGGCAAAGGAATCAAAGATTACGCAACTGGAAAGTGAATTGGATACAAAAAACGGTGAGATTCATTCATTAGAGCTTGAAATCGAAAATCTTTCAGATGAGCTCGTGAAATTTCAGGAGGAACGTTTGTCGAAAGGTAAAACACTGAATGAATTAACCAAAATGTATGAACAAATGTCGGCAAAAAATGCAGCAAAAATTCTTCCCAATTTAAAAGATGACGAAGCGCGGGAGATACTCTCTAGTATCAATACTGAAAAACTAGCTGCTATCTTTGAAAAAATGTCACCTGAGGATGCAGCAAAGTTTACCCAATTAATAACCCAATAAAAAATTTGACACTTAAAAGGAGGTGAAACGACGTGAACATGGTAGCAAACTTTGATCCCTTAATGAGTTCAATACGTAAGGATATCGCAACTGGAGCAATGGGTAATGGATTTTTACAAGGAAAAGGTACGTCACAATTGTCTTTTCGTGAAAGTTTAGAGGCAATAGCAGGTAAAGATCTTCAACCAATCCTTAATATTCCTGCAAAGAGCTTATCAAAAGAGGCTGAAGTTAAAGTAGAAAAAGACCAATCAAGCGAAGCGATTAAACCGTTATTAGCTGACATCGAAGCTTTTACGAATGAGACAGTCGACTTATCCGATTTTGAAGATGTATTAGCAACACTTCCACCTGATTTGGTTGAACAAATAAAAACATTTATTACTGAGATTCAAAATGGTGCGAATAAACTCGAACTTGAGCAGGTTTATGGAAAAGCAGAGCTCATAGGTCTACTTTTAGTAACTGCACGCTATACAGAAGAGCCAACTTTTACAAAAAAGGAAGAACTAACGAATTTGCTAAAGCAATTGAAGATGGCTTTTAACGAGAGTTTACCAACTACCGAACAGGGGTTTAGAGAATCAACTGATTTAAGGTCTAATAAAGTAGTTCAAGATTTGATACAGTACTTAGAAAACAAGCATTTAGATAAGCCTTTAACAGAATCACAGACAAGGCATAAATATTTGGAGACCGTTCATGCAAGATATTTCTCAACACCAAAAGGGATGGAAACACCTCAAACGGTTTTAACGGAAAAGCTATTACAAAAGACAAGCAATACTACACAGGTTACAACAACAGCGACTGCGTCAGAGACTGTTCCATTGGTTGATGTGAGTTCAAATCAATTATCCAAGGTTCAGCAGTTTTCATTGTTCGTTGATCATAATGGAAAGCAGTTGCCAAATCAGCAACACTTCATTAAGCAGTTTCAAAATATCCTAGCGAGAAGCAGCTTTTTGACTAGTGGCGGGCAGCAAAGACTATTAATTAATTTATATCCTGAACATCTAGGTTCATTACGAATTGAAATTCTACAGAGTGAAGCAGGAATGATTGCTAGAATTATGGCTTCAACAGCTCAAGCAAAAGAATTAGTTGAATCCCAAATAACAAACCTAAAACATACTTTCTTAGCACAAAATATTTCAGTAGAAAAAATTGAAGTCTCAACACAGCTTCAGTATCAAACTGAAAGAAGCTTACAAAGAGAAAGTGAGCAGCAACAAGGACAACATTCAGGCAGACAACAGAAGGAAAATAAACAACAAGATACCAAAGATGAACAATCTTTTTCATCCACCCTATTGGATGAACTTGTTAACTTTAAAGTATAGGTGGTGACTGAAGTGGCAACTAAAATTGATTCAAATCTTTACCTATCAAATTTAAAACCTGAAAGAAAAACGGGTAATGATATTTTAGGAAAAGATGATTTTTTAAAAATTTTAATGACCCAGCTTCAAAATCAGGATCCAATGAATCCAATGGAAGATAAAGATTTTATCGCTCAAATGGCGACCTTTACTTCGCTAGAACAAATGACAAATATGAATAGTACTTTAGAGAAATTTGTGAATGGGCAACATGGCGAGCAGTTATTAAAATATAGCAACATGATTGGAAAAGAAGTTGAATACAGCTTTAAAACTCAAGATAAGGATGGAAATGAAATCATTAAAAATGGACAAGGTATTGTCACATCCGTATCACAAAAATCAGGATATATTGAGCTAGAGTTAAAGGATGGAACAAAGATTTATAGCGATGAAATTTCGAAAGTGAAGCAACCTTCTAACGAAGAAGAATAGGAGGTGGAAACATGGACCATCGAATTTTACAAATACAAAATCATCCTTATGTCTTGCAAACTCAAAAAAAAGTTCAGCACACCGAGCCGTCTAAACTATCGTTTAAAGAAACTCTAGAAAAAGAGACAAGTATAGTTATTAGTAAGCACGCACAAAAGAGGTTGGACGAGAGGAATATTAGTATCCAAGACTCAAAATGGAAAGAAATTCAAATGAAAATTTCAGAGGCTAAAACAAAGGGAATCAGGGATTCATTGGTTGTTACGAATAATGCAGCATTAATTGTAAATGTTCCTAATAACACGGTCATTACAGCCATGAATCGAGATGAAGCAAGCTCACAGATTTTTACGAATATTAATGGAACCATTATTTTAGATTGAAAATATAACAGGCTGGACCTTAACAGGAAGCCTTGGTGTGCTGACCGATAGAAGCCACCTACAAACGAAAGGGGAAAATGAAATGTTACGTTCAATGTACTCAGGAATCAGTGGAATGAAAAACTTTCAAACTAAGCTAGATGTGATTGGGAATAATATTGCAAACGTAAATACGTATGGTTTTAAGAAAGGTAGAACAGTTTTTAATGACATCATGAGTCAAACAATCAACGGTGCAACAGCACCAGGTCAATCACTCGGCGGGGTTAACCCGAAACAAGTTGGTCTTGGTTCATCTTTAGCAGCTATTGATACAATCCACAACAGTGGTAGTACACAAACGACTGCTAGAATTCTAGATTTAGCGATTGCTGGCGATGGATTTTTCCAGGTTTCAAGTTCAGAAGACCCAACACAAGTATTTGACCCGAATAGCAAAGCGAATTATACAAGAGCTGGTAACTTCTATATGGATCAGGAAGGCTATTTGGTGACAAGTGCTGGTATGTATGTACAAGGTTTTGCGCCAAATGTAGCAGCAAATCCTGTTATTGAGCCAACTGAAGTGAGATTAGATTTGTTTGATTTTGACCAATCGCCACCTCAATATAATCCTGATCCTATTGCTAATCCGGGTGAACGAGTACTTGATTTTAAACCTATCCAAATCCCAACTGATGCAAAAAGCATGAGTATTGGGAAGGACGGTTCAGTTACTTATGTTGATGCTGACGGTACATTACGCTGGGCTGGTCAGCTTGTATTGGCTAAATTCCCGAATACAGGGGGATTGGAGAAGGTTGGTGGCAACCTATTCCAAGCTTCATCAAACTCAGGAAACCCAGTAATCAATTTTGCAGGCCAATCTGGACTTGGTTCAATCGAATCGGGTGCACTTGAAATGTCAAACGTTGACCTTTCTGAAGAATTTACAGAAATGATCGTAGCACAACGTGGATTCCAAGCGAATACTCGTATCATCACAACTTCTGATGAAATCCTACAAGAGCTCGTAAACTTAAAACGTTAAGGGGGGAGAGGGTTTAGTATTCTGCTAAACCTTCGCTAAATCTTGATTACTTTAACGAAATTAAATGATAAAAAATTTACATTAAATGCAATTTATATTGAGCAGGTTGAATCCTTTCCTGATACAACGATCACTTTAACAAATGGAAAAAAGTTTGTGGTAAAGGAAACAGAAGGGGATGTACACGTGAAGGTTCTTGAATTTTATCAAAAAATAAATGTACTTGGCCTTCGTTAATGCTTGGGGGGATATGGTGCTATGAAAAATAAACTGCTTGTGATAATGGTCATTATATTAAGTACGATTACTTTAGTCGGTACCACTGCATTTGTTATTTTAACAAAAGTAACTGCAAGTGATAGTCAAAAGGAACCGTCTATTGACCAAGTACTTAAAGCGACCGTCGAAGTTCCAGAAATCACAACGAAACTACTCAGTGATGATTATATTCGTATTTCCTTTAACATTCAGACAGATGGTAAGAAGGGGAAAGAGGAATTAGAAAAACGCCAATTCCAGGTGAGCAACCTTATAATAAAAGAACTTTCCAATATGACATCTGAAGAATTTAAAGGTGAAGAAGGAATCGTCAATCTTGAAAATAGATTAAAGGATCGAATTAATGAATTAATGCAAGATGGAACTGTAATTAAAGTTTATGCGACATCCTTTCTTCCGCAGTAACCTAATAGAAAGGTAAGTACTAAAAGAGCGGAGGTGGAACCTTGCCTAGTGAAATATTATCCCAAAATGAAATAGATGCATTACTTTCTGCTCTTTCGACTGGTGAAATGAATCCAGAAGAACTGAAAAGAGAAGAAAGTGAACGTCGTGTAAAGGTATACGATTTTAAAAGGGCGCTTCGATTCTCGAAGGACCAAATTCGTAGTATTACTAGGATCCATGAAAACTTTGCACGATTATTAACAACCTACTTTTCAGCCCAACTTCGAACATATGTGCAAATTACAGTAGGGACAGCCGACCAAGTACCATATGAGGAATTTATACGATCAATTCCTAATATGACGATTTTAAATGTATTTGATATGCCTCCTCTAGAGGGGCGCATTATTCTAGAGGTAAACCCTAATATTGCCTACGCCATGCTTGATCGAATGCTCGGGGGAAGAGGAACAGGATTAAATAAAATTGAAAATTTAACTGAAATTGAAACAAAAATCATGAGCAATATGTTTGAAAAAGCTTTTGAACAAGCGAGGGAAGCATGGGCCAATTTGGTTGATGTAGATCCAAGTTTAACCGAATTCGAGGTGAATCCACAGTTCCTTCAAATGGTTTCGCCAAATGAAACTGTGGTAGTCATTTCACTCAATACACAAATTGGTGAAACAAGTGGTATGATGAATATTTGTATCCCGCATGTATTTCTTGAGCCGATTATTCCTAAATTATCAGCACATTACTGGATGCAATCAACACCTAAAAAAGAACGAAATATTGAAGAACTTTCTTATATTCAAAACAATCTTAAGGATACCAAATTGCCAATCGTAGCAGAATTAGGTTCAGCAAATATTGCCATCCAAGAATTCCTATTACTAGATGTTGGGGATACGATTCAACTCGATAAAATGATCCAACATCCAATTGAGCTAAAGGTCGAGGATATACCTAAATTTTATGCACAGGTAGGTAAGGTAAATAAAAAACAAGCCGTACAAATCTTAGAGGAGATTAAAGGGGGGGACCGTGAAGATGAATAATGGAAATATGCTATCACAAGACGAAATAGATGCACTATTAAAAGGTACAACAGACTTAGACAACGAAGAACCGGTAGCAAATGTTAAAAATAAACCCCTTGTAGAAGACTTTTTAACCTTAATGGAACAGGATGCGCTTGGGGAAATCGGAAACATCTCTTTTGGAAGCTCAGCCACTGCGCTTTCCACACTACTTAATCAAAAGGTTGAAATTACGACACCAAATGTTTCGCTTGTGCTAAGTTCTGACTTAGCGGATGAGTTTCCACACCCGTATGTAGCAATCTATGTCAATTATACTGCTGGTTTTACTGGAACAAATCTATTAGTAATCAAACAAAGTGATGCAGCTATCATTGCTGATTTGATGCTTGGCGGCAATGGGCTTACCGCACCGGAAAGCCTAAGCGAATTACACTTGAGTGCTGTTCAGGAAGCGATGAACCAAATGATGGGTTCTGCTGCAACCTCAATGTCAACTGTTTTTAGTAAGAAAGTTGATATTTCTCCACCAAGTATTGATATTCTCGACATTAAACATGGTGAAGGAGCTGAAAACCTTCCAACTGATGAAATATTGGTAAAAATATCTTTTCGTATCACAATTGGTGATTTAATTGATTCAACGATCATGCAGTTAGTTCCTGTTAATTTTGCAAAAGAGCTAGTTGGAGAGTTGCTTTCCCCTCAGGAGGAAAATATAGCTACTTCAATGGAGCTTCCAACCGGACATGTTGATATGGAGATGCCAGTCCAGCAATCGAACTATACTTTGCCTAATGTTGAACAACAGATGGAAACACCATATCAACAGACACAGAAATATCATCAGCCTGAATATAAACAACCAGTGACTAATAATGGTCCACAGCATCTTGGTGGTATTCAAACGAAACAGCCTGAAATTCAACCGGCGGTATTTTCAGAGTTTGAATCTGTCCATTTACAGGAAGCTGAATCTAGAAACTTAAATATGTTATTAGATATTCCGCTTCAGGTTACTGTTGAATTAGGCAGGACGAAACGCTCTATTAAAGAGATTCTTGAATTATCTGCGGGCTCTATTATTGAGTTGGACAAGCTTGCAGGTGAGCCAGTAGATGTTTTAGTAAACGGAAAACTCATCGCACAAGGTGAGGTAGTTGTAATTGAAGAAAACTTTGGCGTCAGAATTACCGATATCATCAGCCAAAGTGATCGAATTAAAAAATTGAATTAATGTAGGGGGAAATTCAAATGGCACATAAAATTCTTATTGTAGATGATGCGGCATTTATGAGGATGATGATTAAGGACATCCTAACTAAAAATGGTTATGAGGTTGTTGCCGAGGCAGCAGATGGTGCACAGGCGGTTGATAAATATAAAGAACATCATCCAGACCTTGTGACAATGGATATTACAATGCCTGAGATGGATGGAATTACAGCATTAAAGGAAATTAAAAAAATTAATCCAAATGCAAAGGTAATTATGTGTTCTGCAATGGGGCAACAGGCGATGGTAATTGATGCAATCCAAGCTGGGGCAAAGGATTTTATTGTAAAGCCATTTCAGGCAGACAGAGTAATTGAAGCAATTAGTAAAACACTTAGCTAACAACCCAAAATCAGGAGAGTGGCAACAAAAGTGAAACACATCAAAAAAGTTCTTTTAGCACTGATTTTCTTTCATACCTTGCTTGTCACTTTCCCTGTACAAGCAGCTGAAGGTCAAATTGATAAAAGTGTTAGTGACACATATGAAAAACAAGAAAAACAAATTGACAATAAGCAGGAAACCAACCCCATTGGAAGTGCACAACCTGCCAATGAGCTTACAGCCGGCGATTTTTTAAAAATGATTTTTACCACTTTATTTGTAGTAGCACTCATTTATTTTTTATTAAAATTCATAAATAAAAAAAATCGTATGATTAATCAGCATCGATTCATTGAAAACCTTGGCGGAACCAGTTTAGGAACGAACCGCTCCATTCAAATTGTAAAGGTTGGGGAGCGGGTTTTAGTCGTTGGTGTAGGAGACACGATTCAGCTTCTAAAGGAAATTGAAGACACAAATGAAATAAATGAAATACTTGAACAACATAATTCGTCATTAGAATCCATGATTCAACCAAAAGATGTCATTAATCGTTTTCTTGAAAAAAGAAAAGAAGCAAAGAATGCAGATCAGTCCCTTTTTTCCTCAATGCTACAGAAGCAATTAACAGAGCTAAAACAAGGGAGAAAGAAAATTGTCGAGCAACTTAATAATAAGGAGTCTAGCAAAGAATGAATGAATTTATGGAATTTTTTAACACTAGCGCTCCTGAAAATGTTTCGACCTCAGTTAAGCTGCTTCTACTTTTAACAGTTCTTTCTGTTGGACCAAGTATTTTGATTTTAATGACAAGCTTTACAAGAATTATTGTTGTGCTTTCATTTGTTAGGACCTCACTCGGGACACAACAAATGCCACCAAATCAGGTTTTAATCGGACTTGCATTATTTTTAACCTTTTTTGTGATGGGACCAACATTTAGTGAAGTGAATGACCAAGCGTTAACTCCGTTGTTTAATGAGGAAATTAATTTAGAGGAAGCTTATACACGTGCTGCTGTACCATTTAAGGAATTTATGAGTGTACATACACGGCAAAAAGACTTAGAGTTGTTTTTAAATTACTCTGGAGCAGACAGACCTGCGTCCATTCAAGATATTCCATTAACCGCACTAGTTCCGGCATTTGCGATTAGTGAACTTAAAACAGCATTTCAAATTGGATTTATGATTTTCATTCCATTTCTTGTGATTGATATGGTTGTAGCAAGTATCTTAATGTCAATGGGGATGATGATGCTCCCACCTGTTATGATTTCCTTGCCATTTAAAATACTCTTATTTGTTCTCGTGGACGGATGGTATTTGATCGTAAAATCTTTATTACAAACCTTCTAGAAGTAGGTGAACAGCGTTGAATCCTGAAGTAGTCATCTCATTGGCAGAAAAAGGTGTATATACGACATTAATGATTTGTGGTCCACTTTTATTGGTTGCACTCGTTGTTGGGCTCATTGTGAGTGTATTCCAGGCAACCACACAAATTCAGGAGCAAACCTTGGCTTTTATTCCAAAAATCGTTGCTGTACTTGTTGGTTTGGTTTTCTTTGGACCTTGGATGCTTTCAAAGATGCTCGCATATACTCATGATATTTTTAGTAATTTAACAAGATTTGTAGGGTGAAAAAATGCCAGATGTTTATACCTATTTTCCTGCATTTTTGCTTGTTTTGGTTAGAGTCACGAGCTTTTTTGTAACGATGCCATTGTTTTCATATCGAAATCTTCCTGCTTCACATCGGGTTGGTATTGCATTTTTTCTTTCATGGATTATGTTCCTGTCTATGGAAAAGCCGATCCTTCAAATTGATGGCTCTTATATAATGCTGATATTTAAAGAGGCAATGGTAGGACTTCTAATTGGTTTAGTTGCCTATATGATTTTTGCGGCAATTCAAATTGCAGGAGGTTTTATTGACTTTCAAATGGGGTTTGCCATAGCGAATGTAATCGATCCCCATACCGGGGCACAAAGTCCATTAATGGGTCAATACTTATATACATTTTCACTTCTCTTTTTACTAGCAATTAATGGTCACCATCTATTATTGGACGGAATTTTTTACAGCTATGAATTCATACCTATGGAACAATTAACACTCCCGTTTGGGCATGAAAATGTAGTTGAATTTGTTATTAGGGCTTTTGGCACAATGTTTATTATTGCATTTCAAATGGCCATGCCAGTCGTAGGCGCTTTGTTTTTAGTGGATATTGCCTTAGGAATTGTCGCAAGAACAGTTCCACAGCTAAATGTTTTTGTAGTTGGACTGCCATTAAAAATTGGGGTTAGTTTTGTTGTTACGATAATCGCGATGTCGATGATCTTTATGCTTGTCGGGAAACTAGTAGACAATATGTTATATACGATGAGAGGACTAATGGAACTTTTAGGAGGAAGCTAGATGTATTTTGTTCGTCTTAACCTACAATTTTTTGCGGGTGAAAAAACCGAAAAAGCCACTCCTAAAAAACGTCAAGAAACAAGGAAAAAAGGACAGGTTGCAAAGAGTGCAGATGTTAATACAGCTATCCTATTGCTATCAATCTTTTTCACTCTTCTTGTTTTTGGAGGTTTTATTTTTAATCGTATTATGACATTTTTAAATCATTCATTTAATCACTATTTATCGATTACACCGACTGAACAAAGTGTTCAGGAAATTTTTATCGAGTTATCTTTAGAAGCCGCAATTATTTTAGCACCAATCATGGTAGTAGCCCTTATCGCTGGGATTGCAGCAAACCTCATGCAGGTTGGTTTTTTATTTTCAACTGAAGCAATTCAAATGAAATTAAATAAGCTTGATCCAATTCAGGGATTCAAACGAATATATTCGATTCGTGCTCTCGTTGAGATGATTAAATCTATCTTAAAAATTGTCATTGTAGGTGGAGTGACTTTTTCAATTCTTTGGTTTCGCTTGGAAGATATCTTGTCCCTCTCACAGAAAACTGCGGGGGCAGCACTCATTGTATTAGCTAAACTCACCGTTCAGATGGGGTTGTTTGCTGGCGGGGCACTATTATTCTTGTCTTTTTTAGACTATCTCTATCAACGCTTTGATTATGAAAAGAATATTAGAATGTCAAAGCAGGATATTAAAGACGAATACAAGAAGACAGAAGGGGACCCACTGATCAAATCAAAAATAAAGCAAAAACAACGTGAAATGGCAATGAGTCGAATGATGCAAGAAGTTCCAAATGCCGATGTTATTATTACAAACCCAACCCACTATGCGATTGCTTTAAAATATGATGAGACAAAAATGGATGCACCATTCGTTGTCGCAAAGGGTGTAGATTTTGTAGCTGGACGCATAAAGGAAATTGCCAAAGAACATAAAATTACAACTATAGAAAACCGACCATTAGCAAGAGCTCTATATGCAGGAGCAGAAATTGGGGATGCCATTCCCGAAGAATATTTTAAAGCGGTAGCTGAAATTCTAGCCTATGTATACCGCTTAAAAGAGAAAGTTTAGAGACTTTATTAACATTCTCATCACCACTTGAGCTTTTTTGACTTAAAGGAGAGAAAACAATGCGAGCAAGAGATTTATCCGTTTTATTAAGTGTAATCTTAATAGTTGCCATGCTTATTATTCCATTTCCTGCATGGTTGCTAAGTGTTTTAATTATGATCAATATTTCTCTTGCGCTGTTAGTTCTCTTAACTTCAATGAATATGCAGGAACCACTTCAATTTTCAATTTTTCCATCACTATTACTTCTTTTAACCTTATTTAGATTAGGGTTAAATGTTTCAACAACGAGATCAATTCTTTCGACTGGGGATGCCGGTGGTGTTGTCCACACCTTTGGTACTTTTGTTGTTGGGGGAAATATTATTGTTGGATTCGTTGTCTTTTTAATCCTCGTTATTATTCAATTTATTGTTATTACGAAAGGTTCCGAACGTGTATCGGAAGTTGCAGCACGATTTACATTAGATGCAATGCCAGGTAAGCAAATGAGTATTGATGCTGATTTAAATGCTGGGATGATCTCTGATTCTGAAGCACGCGAACGCCGTGATAAGGTAAGTAGAGAGGCTGATTTTTACGGTGCTATGGATGGAGCGAGTAAGTTCGTTAAAGGGGATGCGATTGCAGGTATCATCATTGTTCTGATTAACTTAATATTTGGTTTTATCATTGGGATGACACAGCATGGGTTAGGCTTCCAGGAATCTCTTTCTAAATTTACACTCTTAACAATAGGTGACGGACTTGTTAGTCAAATTCCTGCATTATTAATTTCTACCGCAACAGGTATTGTTGTCACTCGCGCTGCTTCAGAAGGAAATTTAGGAACTGATATTACAAAGCAATTATTTGCTTATCCAAAAATGCTGTATGTCACAGCAGGTACAATCTTTCTGTTAGGATTGTTTACTCCNNATTTATTAACTATATCTATTTCAAGTTTCTTAGCTATCGGCGGCTTTATGATTTCCAAAAACAAGGATCAGGAGATTCAATTAGAGCCAGAAACGGAAGAAGAAGTGCAAGTTGAGGACTTAAAAAGTCCTGAAAGTGTTGTTAATTTATTAAATGTTGATCCAATTGAGTTCGAGTTTGGTTATGGTTTGATTCCTTTAGCTGACACTAACCAAGGTGGGGACATTTTAGACAGAATCGTCATGATTCGTAGACAATTGGCGATTGAGTTAGGTCTAGTCATACCAGTCGTTCGAATTAGGGATAATATTCAATTACAGCCCAATGAGTATCGCTTGAAAATAAAAGGAAGTGAAATGGCTAGAGGGGAACTATTGCTCGACCATTTCTTGGCGATGAGTCCAGGCTATGATGATGATTCGATTGAAGGTATTGATACAGTAGAGCCATCATTTGGTCTACCAGCAAAATGGATTTCTGAAGAGATGAAGGATCAGGCGGAAATGCAAGGCTATACAGTGGTGGACCCACCATCTGTTGTGTCAACGCATATTACGGAGGTCATTAGAAGAAATGCGCATGAATTACTAGGTAGACAAGAAACGAAGCAATTAATTGATCATTTAAAAGAATCGTACCCAATTTTAGTGGATGAAGTGACACCGAGTCCACTATCAGTTGGAGATATTCAAAAGGTATTGGCAAAATTATTAAAGGAAAATGTTTCGATCCGAAACTTACCGATTATTTTTGAAACTTTAGCTGATTTTGGAAGAATGACAACTGATACCGATTTATTAACAGAATATGTAAGACAATCCCTTGCTAGGCAGATTACAAATCAATACATTGTCCAAGGAGAAACGATGAAGGTTGTGACTCTATCAGGTAGAGTTGAAAAGCATGTTGCAGATGGTGTTCAGCAAACAGAGCATGGAAACTATTTATCAATTGATCCGAACGTGTCACAGTCCATCATTGAATCCATTGCTAAGCAAATCGAAACTGTCAGTATACAAGAACAGTCTCCGATTTTATTATGCTCGCCAGCTGTACGAATGTACGTAAGGCAATTAATTGAACGATATTTTCCGCAGGTTCCTGTCCTTTCATATAATGAGCTTGAGGCAAATGTGGAAGTTCAAAGTGTTGGGGTGGTGAATATAGATTGAAGGTAAAAAAATACATTGCTCCTTCTATGCCTGAAGCGATGAAATTGATCCGTGCAGAATTAGGTAGTGATGCAGTTATTTTAAATTCAAAAATTGTTCAAACACAAGGCTTTTTTGGCCTTTTTCGAAAAAAGAATTTTGAAGTAATTGCGGCGGTTGACCCAGAGGCTCCAAGAAAGCAAATAGTAAAGCCTAAAGAAAAGGAACGAAAAGTACCGGTAATCGAAAAACAAAATGAACCACAAAAACCGGTTGTTCGTGAACCATTAAATAAATATGAAGCAAAGGAATCACATGAGCCGGCTCCTGAGTTTCTAAAAGAAATTCAGGAACTAAAAGCAGCTATGAAGGAACTAACCTCAGAGATTAGCCCGTATACAGGACCCCTTCAGGAAATGAATCATTTGCTGCAGCATCAAGAATTTGACTCATCGATTAGAAAAGAAATCATGTCTCGTTTACTTGAAAAATGGTATTTGACATCCGAGAAAGCTTCATTTGAAGACATCCAAAATTGGACAAAGGAATGTATTATTTCAAAAATTTCTAACGTAGAATACGGTGGCTTAACTTATCAAAAAAAATATATTAATATAGTCGGCCCAACTGGAGTTGGTAAAACAACAACTATTGCTAAAATTGCAGCTGACTGCATGATAAAGGACAAAAAAAGGATTGCCTTCATTACAACCGATACGTTTCGGATTGCGGCCATTGAGCAATTGAAAACCTATGCGAAAATACTAGGTGCACCTGTTGAGGTTTGTTATTCCTTCGATGATTTTAAAAAAGCAAAGCAAACCTATAAAGATTATGATGTTGTTTTCGTTGATACAGCAGGCAGAAATTTCCGGAATGAAAAATATATAGATGATTTAAATAGTCTGATTCATTTTTCAAATGATATGGAGACCTTATTGGTCCTCTCTTTAACATCAAAAATGAATGATATGAAACTAATTTATGAACAATTTTCCAAAATTTCTATTTCTAAATTTATATTTACAAAAGTGGACGAAACGGCAAACTATGGAGCAATGGTGAATTTAATTGTCGATTCTGGCATTGGTGTTGCATATTTAACAAATGGACAAAATGTGCCCGACGACATTGTCATTGCTTCACCTTCTTTAATCGCTAATACAACTCTTGGAGTCGATGAATCATGATAGACCAAGCTGCAGTTCTTCGTAAAAAACTAGCATCGATGAATAACGAACAAGACCAACCGAAGACAATAGCTGTAATCAGTGGCAAAGGTGGAGTTGGAAAATCCAACCTCTCCCTGAACTTTTCCATTGCCCTATCACAATTTGGCAAGAAGGTGTTGCTTTTTGATATGGATATCGGGATGGGAAATATTGATATTTTGATGGGAATTGCCGCACATCATACGATTGTGGATTTATTTGAAAAGAGTCTTACCATTAAAGATTTGCTTATCAAGGGGCCAGTTGGCATTGATTATATTGCAGGTGGAAATGGATTGCCGAATCTTTTTAAGCTTGATGAAAAGAAGTCGGAATATTTAATCGACCAATTGCAACTTGTACTTAATGATTATGATTACGTTATTTTTGATATGGGTGCAGGAATGAATGAAGAAAATGTAAAATTCCTCATGGCCATGGATGAAATCTTTGTAATTACAACCCCAGAGCCAACCGCAATCACAGATGCTTATTCAGCAATGAAATATATCTGTATGTTTGATCAGTCTATACCGTTATATTTAATTGTTAATCGCGCCGAAAATGAGTCGGAAGGTATGCAAACACTTAAAAGATTAAAGCAAGCAGTATTGCAGTTTTTAGTAAAGGAAGTCCGGGTGCTAGGTGTTTTACTTGATGATAAAACCGTTCAAAAATCTGTTAGTCATCAAGAGCCATTTTTGTTATATGCGCCAAAAGCTGTCATTAGCAAGAACCTACTTGATATTTGCAGAAATTATCTAGATAAAAATAATGAACAATTACACATTAAGAATCAACATTCATCCTTTATATCAAAGTTACAGCGTTTTTTCGTACGTGGTAGATAGGAGTTTTAAAATGACAAAAATTAATGTTCTTATTGTAGACGATTCAGCATTTATGAGGAAACTCATTTCAACTTTTCTTCAGGAAGATTCAAGAATTCATGTTGTTGGTACTGCAAGAAATGGAATCGATGCAATGAATAAAATAAATATACTTAATCCGGATGTTGTGACTTTAGATATTGAGATGCCTGAAATGAATGGAATTGAAGCGTTACAGCGGATTATGAGCGAAGACCCACGTCCTGTTGTGATGCTTTCAAGTACAACGAAAGAAGGAACAGAGAACGCGTTACTCGCGATGCAATATGGTGCAGTTGATTTCATTCAAAAACCATCAGGTCCAATTTCCATTGACCTTCATCTAATTAAAAAAGAAATCGTGACAAAAGTACTACATGCCGGAAAAGTAAATGTCGCTTTGCTTAAAAAGCCATTGAAAATACAAGAAACTATTACAACTAGAATAGTAGAGTGTAGTAAAATAGAACTAGAATCAAATAGAAGCATTAAAAAGATTGTTTGTATAGGAACGTCAACTGGAGGACCAAGAGCGCTACAACAAGTGCTCCCTGAAATTCCAAGAAATTATCCTGCACCAATTGTTATTGTGCAGCATATGCCAGCAGGCTTTACAAAATCACTAGCTAATAGGCTCAATAGTTTGTGTGAGATTACTGTTAAAGAAGCTGAGAATGGAGAATTTTTAAAGGCTGGAACGGCTTATATCGCCCCCGGTGGCCATCATATGAAAATAAAAAAGATTGGCACTTCATTAGCTGTTAATATTGATGAAAGCGAATTGAGAAATGGGCATAGACCATCTGTTGATGTCCTATTTGAATCTGTTGGTGAAATTAAAGGAATTCAAAAAATATCTGTTATTATGACCGGCATGGGATCAGATGGATCCTTCGGACTTAAGAAACTAAAAGAGAATGGAAAAACTGTTGCTATTGCAGAATCATCAGAAACCTCAATCGTTTTCGGAATGCCAAAGTCGGCAATTGAAACAAATTTAGTAGATAGAGTTGAAAATTTAGAAGATATAGCAGGCACAATACTTAGCCTTACATAAGTAAAGGGGTGTAATTTAATGAAAATGGATCAATATTTAGAAGTGTTTATTGAAGAAAGTAAGGAGCATCTTCAGGCTTGTAATGAGCATTTATTAGAATTGGAAAAAGATCCCGAAAATATTTCAATCGTTAATGAAATCTTCCGCTCGGCCCATACATTAAAGGGAATGTCCGCCACGATGGGGTATGATGATCTAGCAAGCCTCACACATCAAATGGAAAATGTACTTGATGGCATTCGAAACATGAAAATAAACGTAACCCCGTCACTTTTAGATATTGTTTTCAAAGCAGTTGATTATCTAGAAGAAATGATTTTTTCGATTGCAGACGGAGGAGACGGAAAAAAAGATGTTTCTGATGTTGTGTTTTCGTTGAAGAAAATTGAAAGTGGCGAAGAAATTACAGAAGATGAAACACCTGTTTCAGTAGCGTTAAAAACTGAAAGCGCGGCTTTAAGGTCTAATTATGATGATTTTGAATTAACCGTAATCCAACAATCAAAAGAGCAAGGTTTTAATTGTTATGAAATCACAATTCTTCTTAGAGAGGATTGTTTATTAAAGGCCGCCCGCGTATTTATGGTATTTGAGATCCTTGAACAGGTTGGTGAAATCATTAAATCCATTCCTTCAGTGGATCAGTTAGAGGAAGAACAATTCCAGAATGAGTTCACTGTGACTGTCGTGTCAACCGAGTTAGCCGAAAATATCGAAAAACGAATTATGAAAGTATCTGAAATAGAAAGAGTAACAGTATTAGATTTCCAACTTGACTCATTAAATACTGGAGTAAAAGAACAAATTCAAGCAAAGAAGGAAGTTGCTCCTACACTTGCTGCCGTGGATGAACAGCCAAAGTCTGAAAAAGAAGATAATCAACCTGCAAAAACAGGTAGTAAGCACGGTGGTAATCATAAGACAATTAGGGTCAATATTGAACGACTTGATATTCTTATGAATTTATTTGAAGAATTAGTAATTGATAGAGGGCGTTTAGATCAAATTTCTAGTGATTTAAATCATTCTGAGCTAAATGAAACAGTAGAAAGAATGTCGAGGATTTCAGGAGATTTACAAAACATTATCCTTACAATGCGAATGGTTCCTGTTGAAACGGTATTTAATCGTTTCCCACGAATGGTGCGCCAATTAGCAAAGGATCTGCATAAAAAAATAAACCTTCAAATTGTTGGTGCAGAAACGGAATTAGATCGTACAGTCATCGATGAAATCGGTGATCCACTTGTACATTTATTACGTAATGCCCTAGATCATGGGATTGAAACACCTGAAGCTAGAATAAAAAATGCAAAACAAGTAGAGGGTACGGTTATTTTACGTGCATATCACAGTGGAAATCATGTCTTTATCGAAATTGAAGATGATGGCGCTGGTATTAGCCGTGATAAAATCATTGAAAAGGCTATAAACAAAGGGCTTATTACAGCAAAATCAGCGGAGTCTTTAACCGATAGCCAAGTATTTGATTTCATTTTCTCTTCGGGCTTTTCAACAGCTGAAAAAATTTCGGATGTTTCTGGACGTGGTGTTGGGCTAGATGTTGTAAAGAATACAATTGAATCACTAGGTGGTTCGATTACGATTCGTTCTGTTGTTGGAAAAGGGTCCGTTTTTTCAATACAACTACCGCTAACATTATCAATTATTTCTGTCATGTTAGTTGAAGTACAAAATGAAAAATATGCAATACCACTTTCTTCGATTATCGAAACGGCAATTATCAAAAAGAGTGAGATTCTTCATGCACATAATCAAAAGGTGATTGATTTTAGGGGTAAGGTTGTGCCGTTATTAAACTTAAAGGATATTTTTGAAGTCCCAACGTCTATTGATGAGGATGAGTACCTTTCTGTTGTCATTGTGAAGAAAGGTGACAAATCTGCAGGACTTATTGTTGATTCGTTCATAGGGCAACAAGAGATTGTGTTGAAATCGTTAGGAAACTATTTAACGAATGTGTTTGCGATTTCCGGTGCAACTATACTTGGCGATGGTCAAGTTGCTTTAATTGTCGATTGTAATGCATTAATCAAATAAACTTTTGTAGGTTAAAGGGGGAGAAAAAAATGTCTGAACAAGCAACGGTGTTAAAAGTAATTGTATTTTCACTCCATGATGAGGAGTATGGAATCCCGGTTTCTCAGGTACGTTCTATTGAAAAAGTGCAGCATATAACCCGTGTTCCCAGAACAGCGGGATTTGTAAAGGGTGTTATTAATTTAAGAGGGGTTGTTACTCCGATTATTGATTTAAGAACACGCTTTGGAATGGCCGAATCAGAATATACGGACAGTACAAGGATTATTATTGTTGCGACTGATGATGTTGAGGTTGGATTAATAGTGGATACGGCAAATGATGTAATGGATATTCCTGTAGATACGATTGAACCCCCACCTGAGATTGTAGGTAGTGTTGAGGTGGAATACTTAGAAGGAGTAGCGAAGCTTGAGAAAAGACTGCTCATTTTATTAAATCTAGAAAAGGTCCTTAATTCAAGATTAGTTACGGAAAAGATAGAAGGGTAACAACAATGTCATTTTTCGGACGTATTAATTCCACACATTTAGATATTTTAAAAGAGATTGGTAATATTGGGGCTGGGCATTCTGCTACTGCTTTGTCGAAACTATTAAACCGAAAAATCGATATGCAGGTGCCAAATGTAAGAATCGTTTCTTTTGATGAAATGATGGAGTTTGCAGGTGGTGCTGAAAATATTGTGGCTGGTATTTTCCTAAGGATCGAAGGAGATTTAACCGGAAATATGTTTTTCATTTTGCAGCTCCCACAAGCAACAAAATTAATTCAGGATTTAGTGAATGATAATAGCTTTTCATTTGAGAGCGACATCCAAAACGAAATGGGGATATCTGCTTTTCAAGAGGTTGGAAATATTTTGTCAGGTTCGTATCTTACATCATTATCAGATTTTACCGGATTGAATTTGTATCCATCCGTTCCTGGATTTTCAATCGATATGGTGGGTGCAATTATCGGTTATGGCTTACTGGAACTTTCACAGGTAAGTGATTTTGCAATTGCCATTGAAACAGAAATTAATGAAAATGAGAATTCTGATAACAACAATATAAATGGGCATTTTTTGCTGTTGCCGGATCCTGATTCATTTGAAAAAATCTTTACTGCATTAGGAGTACAAATACATGATTAACTCTTCACAAGTCATTAAAGTTGGGATAGCTGACATGAATGTCATTGCTACACCTGACTTAATCCGAACATCTGGATTAGGATCCTGTGTTGGAGTTGTCATTTATGATCAAGCAAAAAAGGTAGCAGGACTAGCCCATATTATGCTACCAGATTCGACATCGACAAAAGCAGGTAACCTGAATATTGCAAAATATGCTGATACTGCAATAGAAGAGCTTATTCAACAATTAATTAAAATTGGCGGTCGAGCACATTATTTAAAAGCCAAAATTGCAGGCGGAGCTCAAATGTTCCAATTTCAAACGGGCAGTGATATTATGAGGATTGGTCCGCGCAATGTTGAGGCGGTTGAGGCAGAGCTAAAGCGCTTTAACATCCCACTTGTTGCAGCCGATGTTGGTGGGAATAATGGTCGAACAATTGAATTTGACCCCGAGACAACCATTCTTAAAATACGCACAGTCAGCAAAGGGATTAAGGAGCTTTAGGCAGGTTAAAATAATATACAGAAATGAACGAAAGGAGGAGTAGAATGTCCAGATTATCATCGACAGAACATCAAGAATATTGGCAGAAATGGACCGACTCACGAGACGTAGATGCGGGGGATGCCCTCGTTAGAAAATACATGCCGCTCGTTTCTTACCATGTACAGCGAATCTCAGTCACTTTGCCGAAAAGTGTAAACAAAGATGATATAAAAAGTCTTGGGATGATTGGGTTATATGATGCTCTGGAAAAATTCGATCCTTCCCGTGACTTAAAATTTGATACATATGCTTCCTTTCGAATTAGAGGAGCTATACTAGATGGCTTGAGAAAGGAAGACTGGTTACCTAGAAGCTCAAGAGAAAAATCAAAAAAAGTAGAAGCTGCCATCGAAAAGCTAGAACAAAAGCTGATGCGGAACGTTACGATACCAGAAATCGCTGCTGAAGTCGAAATGAGTGAAGAAGATGTTTATCAAACTATGAATGAAGGCTTCTTTGCAAATGTTCTTTCCATGGACGATTATCAGCATGATGACGAGAATAGTGAAAAATCGCATCTTTCAATTAAGGACAATAAGACCTTATCACCGGAAGAACATATTGTAAAAAAAGAAGTACTCAATCAATTAATCAACGTCATCCAACAGTTAAATGAAAAAGAGCAGTTGATTATTAGTTTATTTTATAAGGAAGAACTCACCTTAACCGAAATAGGACAGGTTATGGGTTTATCGACATCTAGAATATCTCAAATTCACTCAAAGGCACTATTTAAGCTTAAGGATATTTTACAAAAACACATTCATTAAAGGGCGGGTGGACTGTGGCAGAAATCGAACTTTTAGTATCCAAAGATAAATTTACCGTTCATGTCAACGTCATTAGAGATTCTACACCTCTACAAATTGAACAGTCCGAGGTTTATTCCATGTTGTCGAAACATGGTATTACGTTTGGAATAAAACGCGAGGTCATCGCGCAAATGATAGCGAATATGGATGACGTGTTTTTTCCTTTATTAATTGCAGAAGGCGTGGCACCTGAAAAAGGTGAAGATGGTTTTATTAAATTAGAGACTTCGGAAAATAAACAGGACTTTCAAACGAATATGGTCTTAAATTTTCGAAATGTAAGACAAATACCTTCTGTAAAAGCGGGACAACTTGTTGCTACCATTTATCCAAGTAGGCCTGGAACTCCCGGAAGAAATGTGCTAGGACAGCCAATAGCAGCGAAGAACGGAAAACCATATCCTTTTAGCGTAGGTAAAAACATTGTGGAAACAAATGGGCAACTTTATGCCACTATGGACGGACAAATTAGCCTATCAGGAAAAAAGATAAGCGTTCTTCCCGTTTTTGAAGTAAATGGGGATTTAAACCTCAAAACGGGTAATATTGACTTCATTGGCAATGTCACAATAAGAGGGAATGTACCGAGCGATTACGTCGTAAAAGCAGGTGGAGACATTTCGATCTATGGTATTGTCGAAGGCGCACAATTAGAGGCTGGAGGATCGATTTATATATCAGGTGGGATTGTTGGGTTTGCCAAAGCATCAATTCATGCCAAAGGGGATATAATTGCATCCTATATGAATCAATGCCAGGTACATGCAGGGAAAAATATCGAAGCGACTGGTTCAATTTTACATAGCGTATGTTTTGCATACGGAAGTGTTCATTCCTTGACCGGGAGCATTATTGGTGGACTCATTACAGCTGGAGATCACATAACGGCTAAGGACATCGGAAATGCATCACATACAAAGACTGAGATACAAATTGGAATAATTGATCGATACAGTGAAGAAGAAAAACGGATTCGTTCCGAAATGGACGTAACAAAAGCCCAACTTCAAAAAGTTTTACTCATACTCCAGAAATTATCAGAAAAATACAAAAGGACATCAACTCTTACAGAGAATGAAATTTTAATTCTTAAAAGAGACAAACTTACACAAACGGAACTAACAAAAAAACTAGAACTGCTTGAATCTGTATTAACCGAACTTTCGTCAAAGCAGAAGGAAGCATCTGCAAATAGCTTAATCGCTACCGGTACTCTTTATCCGAATGTCTATGTCCAATTTGGTAAATATAAGAGAATCATAAACCAACTCTTTCACCATGTAAAAGCGCAATTAGTCAATAAAGAGATTTCAATAGACATCTATTCTGAAAAATAAAACTCGGAAGAAGTGAAAATAATTGAGTCTAAAATTAGTTGAATTACAAGTTGCGATTCCAAGAACCCAAGATGCAGGAAAAATTCAAGAACAATTAATGATGCGTGGACAGCATATGCAAGACCAAATTCACTTAGAAAATGAGAAGTTGGAAAAAAGAAACCGAACAAAAGTGAATGAAAACAATAAATCTGAAAACGCACAAATACATAAGGATTCATCATCAAACCCTTTTTCAAAACAGCCTTCACATACTTCAAAACAACCTGAACAAGAAGAGAACGAGCAACATCCCTACAAGGGTAATTTTATCGATATCGTGGGATAGAGGGAATTGAATGACAACCATATTATTTATCATTTGCTTTGCATTACTGGCAGTCGCCTTTTTTTTAATTATTCTTTTATATCTTAAGATTACACAACTAAAAGATGTTGAAACGAAACAAGAACGTTTATTAAAGGAATTCGAAAATGTGATCACTTCATATGTGATGGAAATCAAAGAAGAAAATGAAGTGTTTTTAAATAGAATCAAAGATGTAAAAAAAGCATCGAAACTAAAACAAGAAATAGTAAAAGAAGATAACTCTAAAAATCAAGCGAACGCTGAGATTGAGGAAATTCACAAGAAAACGATTCATATAAAAGAACAAGAACTAACTTCAGAAGATATTCAGGAACTTCTACCCTCATTTGCTGATCAGGAGGAAATCGAACAAAATCCAAAACAAGCAATATCCGAGAACGATGATAGTCTTATAGAGGTTCTTTTTAAAGATATAGATCATCTCACTAAACTAGGTCATTCTTATGAGGAAATCGCAAAAAAGTTAAATAAAGGGAAAACCGAAATCGAACTTTTACACAAATTTCGTCAAAACAACTAATTTTTCTTGACCCTCGCGTTTTGATTATGTTATATTAATTTTTGGTGTTATTACACANNTTGCTTAAAGATGATATGAACGGAGGAAAAAAAACCATTAGGAGGATTTATCCATGTCAGTAATTTCTATGAAGCAATTGCTTGAAGCTGGTGTTCACTTCGGTCACCAAACACGCCGTTGGAACCCAAAAATGAAGCGTTACATCTTTACAGAGCGTAACGGAATCTATATCATTGACCTTCAAAAAACAGTTAAGAAGGTTGAAGAAGCATATAATTTCGTTAAGGAATTAGCAGGTAACGGTGGAACAATGCTTTTTGTTGGTACTAAAAAGCAAGCTCAAGATTCAGTTAAAGAAGAAGCTGAGCGTTCTGGAATGTACTTTGTTAACCAACGTTGGTTAGGTGGTACTTTAACAAACTTTGAAACAATTCAAAAGCGTATCAAGCGTCTTAAAGATATTGAAAAAATGCAAGAAGACGGCACTTTTGATGTTTTACCTAAGAAAGAAGTTGTTCAGCTTAAGAAAGAGTTAGAGCGTCTTGAAAAATTCTTAGGCGGAATTAAAGATATGAAGCAATTACCAGATGCTTTATTCATCATCGACCCTCGCAAAGAGCGTATTGCAGTTGCAGAAGCTCATAAATTAAACATTCCGATCGTAGGTATCGTTGATACAAACTGTGATCCAGATGAAATTGATTATGTAATCCCTGCAAACGATGATGCAATTCGCGCGGTTAAGCTTTTAACAGGTAAAATGGCAGACGCTATCCTAGAAGCTAAACAAGGTGAAGAAACATCTGCTTAATGAGCGAAAGGTGATAAGAGGGTTATGCCTTTTATCACCTTTTTTAAGAACTATATATTTTTGCGCTTTTTAAGTCATAATAGATACAGAATGTCTATTGAATTTAATTTCGTACAATTCGAACTAGTACATAGTGGCAAATAAGGAGGAAAACATAATGGCAGTTACTGCACAAATGGTAAAAGAGCTCCGTGAAAGAACAGGAGCAGGTATGATGGACTGTAAGAAGGCTCTTACAGAAACGAATGGTGATATGGACAGTGCAATTGACTATCTTCGTGAAAAAGGTATTGCAAAAGCTGCGAAAAAAGGTGACCGTATCGCTGCTGAAGGTTTAACTTCTATTGAAGTTTCAGGAAATGAAGCAGTTATCATTGAAGTTAACTCTGAAACAGACTTCGTTGCAAAAAATGAAGGTTTCCAAACTCTAGTAAAAGAATTAGCTGCTCATCTATTAGCGAAAAAGCCTGCTAACGTTGAAGAAGCATTAGAACAAAAGATGGACAACGGTTCAACCGTTTCTGAGTATATTAATGCAGCTATCGCAAAAATCGGAGAAAAGCTTTCACTTCGCCGTTTTGAAATTGCAACAAAAGAAGATGGTGACGCATTTGGTGCTTACCTTCACATGGGTGGTCGCATTGGTGTTTTAGCCGTTCTAGGTGGTACTTCAGATGCTAATGTTGCAAAGGATGTTGCAATGCACGTAGCAGCTGTAAATCCTAAATACGTATCACGTGATCAAGTTTCTTCTGAGGAAGTTGAACGTGAGCGTGAAGTATTAACACAACAAGCATTAAATGAAGGAAAACCTGAAAATATCGTAGCGAAAATGGTTGAAGGACGTCTAAGCAAGTTCTTCGAAGACATCTGTCTTCTTGACCAAAGCTTCGTTAAAGACCCAGATCAAAAGGTTCGCAAGTTTGTTGAATCTAAAGGCGCTACAGTGAAGAGCTTCGTTCGTTACGAAGTTGGTGAAGGGATCGAGAAACGTCAAGATAACTTTGCTGAAGAAGTAATGAGCCAAGTGAAGAAGTAAAAATAAAACAGGGAACACGTTATGTGTTCCCTATTTTTTGAAATGATAAGTATTACACCATAAAGAGGTGCTTGTACTTTTCTTAAAAGATGGAGGTTTTTTATTCGATGAGTGGTGCCAAATATAAACGTGTAGTGTTAAAATTAAGCGGAGAAGCATTAGCGGGTGAGCAGGGGTTTGGCATAAATCCATCTGTAATCCAATCTGTAGCAAAACAAGTGAAGGAAGTTGCTGAACTAGGTGTGGAAGTTGCAGTTGTTGTCGGTGGTGGAAACATTTGGAGAGGCAAGATCGGCAGTGAAATGGGGATGGACCGTGCAAATGCGGACTATATGGGAATGCTTGCAACGGTTATGAATTCCTTAGCGTTACAAGATAGCTTAGAAAACTTAGGGATCCAAACTCGTGTCCAAACATCCATTGAAATGCGTCAAGTCGCAGAACCATACATAAGAAGAAAAGCGATTCGTCATCTAGAAAAGAAACGTGTTGTTATTTTTGCAGCAGGTACCGGAAATCCTTACTTCTCAACAGATACAACAGCGGCATTACGTGCTGCTGAAATTGAAGCAGAGGTTATTTTAATGGCTAAAAATAATGTTGATGGTGTTTATAGTGCAGACCCATCAATAGATAAAACAGCTGTGAAATATGAGTCATTAACATATCTCGATGTTATTAAAGAAGGCTTAGCTGTAATGGATTCCACTGCATCCTCACTTTGCATGGACAATGATATTCCGTTAATTGTTTTTTCAATTATGGAAGAAGGAAATATTAAGCGTGCCGTACAAGGAGAAAATATCGGAACAATTGTAAGGGGGAAATAACTTATGGCAAATAACACATTAAACCAAGTAAAAGATAAAATGTCTAAAGCAGTCCAAGCTTTGTCTCGTGAACTAGCAACTGTAAGAGCCGGAAGAGCGAACCCAGCAATCCTCGATAAGGTTACAGTTGATTACTACGGTGCACCAACGCCATTAAATCAGGTTGCATCTATCAATGTGCCTGAAGCAAGAATGCTTGTTATTCAACCATATGACAAGTCTATTTTAGGTGATATGGAAAAAGCAATTCAGAAGGCCGATTTAGGCTTAAACCCAACAAATGATGGGTCTATTATTCGTATTTCAATCCCACCACTAACAGAGGAAAGACGTCGTGAGTTAGTGAAGGTTGTTAAGAAATATGCAGAAGAGTCTAAAGTTGCAGTTCGTAATGTACGTCGTGATGGCAACGATGAATTGAAAAAGCTTGAGAAAAACGGTGAAATCACTGAAGACGAATTACGTAGCCTAACTGATGATATTCAAAAAATCACGGACGAATCTATTAATAATATTGATTCAGTTGCAAAAGAAAAAGAAAAAGAAATAATGGAAGTCTAATCCATTTCAATGTACAATATATTGTAAAAAGACCCTCTAACGTTTACAGGGGGTTTTTTTGTTAATACTGACTACTAATTAGTTACCTCAAACGTATAAAAATGGTAAAATGAAACTGGTCTGGGTGCAAAAACGCCAAGGCTCATTTGACTCGGGTGTTGGAGGACTTGTGAATGTTTGAAAAATTTAAAAAAGCGAAGAATAAGTCAGTTTCTATTTCGGAAGAAGAAATAGTAAAAGGACCGATTCCTAATCACATAGCAATCATCATGGATGGAAATGGGAGATGGGCAAAAAAACGAGCATTGCCACGAACTGCCGGTCATCATGAAGGAATGAAGGTAGTTAAGAGAGTGACAAAGCTCGCAAGTAGACTTGGTGTCAAAACATTAACAGTCTACGCGTTTTCAACAGAAAATTGGAAGCGTCCAGAGGATGAGGTTAATTATTTATTAAGACTTCCTGAAGAATTTATGGGAACGTTCCTACCAGAGTTAATTGAAGAAAATGTTCAGGTTCGAATTATGGGGAATAAAGATGCCACACCTGCACATACTCAAAAAGCAGCGGATAAAGCTGTAAATGATACAAGGAACAATACTGGAATGGTATTAAATTTAGCACTTAATTATGGTGGACGTGCCGAAATTATTGAAGCAGTAAACAGGATTCTTTCTGACTATCAAGAGGGTCATCTACATAAAAATATTGATGAGGAATTGTTTGATCAATATTTAATGAGCGCTGGATTACAAGATCCCGATTTATTAATACGTACCAGTGGGGAAATACGATTAAGTAATTTTATGCTCTGGCAGCTTGCATATACTGAATTTTGGTTCACAGATGTGTTATGGCCTGATTTTAAAGAGCAACATTTATTAGAGGCCATCTCCGCATTTCAAAAGAGAGGTCGACGATTTGGGGGAGTGTAAGTACCAGCTCGCATTATAAAAAGGAATGATACGATGAAACAAAGAATTATTACGGCAATCATTGCAGCAGCAGTCTTTTTACCAATTGTGATTATTGGGGGCATACCTTTTACGATTTTAGTCTATTTAATGGGTGCTATCGCCATCTTTGAGCTTTTACGGATGAAGCAAATCAATATTGCATCGATTCCAGGCATAATTTCTATTATATTGTTGTGGATTATTTTAATTCCTAGTAAATACAATGATTTATTTACGACCCTAAAATTTACGAAAATCGAAATAGTCCTATTAATCGTTTTATTTATTTTAACGTATACTGTAATATCTAAAAATAGCTTCAACTTTGATGACGCTGGACTGGTCATTCTTGCAGCATTATATATTGGATTTGGTTTTTATTATATGATTGAAATAAGAACGATGGGATTAGCATATATATTCTATGCGTTCGTTGTTATTTGGACAACTGATTCTGGGGCTTATTTTGTTGGGAGAAAGCTTGGTAAGAACAAGCTTTGGCCAGAAATTAGTCCTAATAAGACAATTGAGGGCTTTGTCGGTGGGATTGTTACGGCTATCATATTTGCGTTTATTTTTAACATGATCACGGATTTATTTGATTCCTATTTTTCACTCATTATCGTGACATTGTTTGTGTCTGTTTTTGGACAAATTGGGGATTTAGTAGAATCTGCATTAAAGAGACATTATAATGTGAAGGATTCAGGGACATTGCTGCCTGGACATGGTGGGATATTAGACCGTTTTGATAGCATGATATTCATCCTGCCGATTCTTTACTTTTTAAGACTAATTATATAGTATCGGTTGTGTATTGGGAGTGAGTTTGTGAAGAAAATTAGTTTATTAGGAGCTACGGGCTCCATTGGGCAACAAACGTTGGATGTGATCGAACTGCATCCGACAACGTTAAGTCTTGTTGCTTTGTCACTAGGGGAAAATGTGGCCTTAGGGCGTGAAATTATACATAAGTTTTCACCAAAGCTTGTTTCTGTAAAATCAAAAGAAACCTGCGAAATATTGAAAAGTGAATTTTCTAGTGAGATTCAGTTTGTATATGGTGATGAAGGATTAATAGAGGTTGCTACATTTGATGAAGCGACAATCGTTCTTAATGCAGTAGTTGGAAGCGTTGGATTATTGCCGACTTTAAAAGCAATTGAAGCAAAAAAAACGATTGCGCTTGCTAATAAGGAAACTCTTGTTACTGCAGGTCATCTAGTAATGGATGCTGCAAAGCGACATGGCGTTGATATTTTACCAGTAGATAGCGAGCACTCCGCTATTTTTCAATGCCTCCAAGGTGAAAATGAAAAGAATGTGGAGAAAATCATTCTAACCGCTTCAGGTGGAAGCTTCCGTGACCGCACCCGAGATGAACTTAAGGATGTTACAGTTGATGATGCCCTTAAGCATCCAAACTGGTCAATGGGTGCAAAAATTACAATTGATTCGGCAACCATGATGAACAAAGGGTTAGAAGTAATAGAAGCACATTGGTTGTTCAATCTTCCATATGATCAAATTGATGTTCTTCTTCATAAAGAAAGCATTATTCATTCAATGGTTGAGTTCCACGATAGCAGTGTCATCGCACAGCTTGGAACACCAGATATGAGGGTACCCATTCAATATGCCTTTTCTTATCCAGATCGTTTTCCAATGCCTGCATCAAAAGAGAGATTACGACTTTGGGAAATCGGAAAACTACATTTTTCAAAGCCTGATTTTGACAGATTTAGATGCCTTGGATTTGCCTTCCATGCAGGAAAAACTGGAGGTACTCTTCCAACTGTATTAAATGCTGCAAATGAAGAGGCGGTTTCTGGCTTTTTAAATGAGAAAATTTCATTTCTAGAAATTGAGGAAATCATAGAAGAAACATTGGAAAAACATGATACCATCCAAAATCCTAGTTTGGAAATCATCCAACAGGTAGATAAAGAAGCACGAGCTTTTGTTCGTGAATTTGTAGATAAAAAATAGCGTCTAGCTTCAGGCGCCATCGGCTCGAGGTCACAAGTCAATAGCTTCTGAAGGCAAAAAGCGCCTTCCGTCAGCTCTCGTCTTGTGCTTGTCGCCGATAAGTGTGTGCGACTTGCGCTTTTGGCTTAATCTAACAAAAGGTGGTTAAATATGTGGAGACTGTGATAGCCTTTATCATTATATTTGGTGCACTCGTATTTTTTCATGAGTGGGGACATCTTGTTTTAGCAAAGCGCGCCGGAATTCTCTGCCGTGAATTTGCGATTGGGATGGGACCAAAGGTATTTACCTTTAGAAGAAATGAAACACTTTATACGATTCGTCTCCTCCCGATAGGCGGATATGTTAGAATGGCTGGCGAAGACCCGGAAATGGTTGAAATTAAACCAGGTCATAATATTGGGTTATTATTTGATAGAAATGGGAAAATCGATAAAATTATTTTAAATAATAAGGATAAGTATCCAGATTTAAAGGTAATTGAGGTTGAGGAAGCCGATTTAGAGCATAATCTTTTTATTTCTGGCTATGAGGATGGAGAAGATGAATTTTTAAAAAGATATGAGGTTAGTGAGACTGCTTTTTTCGTAGTTGATGGACAAGAAACTCAAATTGCGCCTTATAATCGCCAATTCTCTTCTAAAACTTTAATGCAACGAACATTGGCAATTGCTGCTGGTCCGGCAATGAATTTTGTACTTGCTTTTATTATTTTAATTGCAATCGGCTTATTACAGGGTACACCGATTGATAAACCAATACTAGGAAAGCTAACTGAAGATGGAGCGGCTCTTCAAGCCGGACTCCATGAAGGTGATATTGTTCGTGAGATTGAAAATGAACAGGTTTCTACTTGGAATGATATTGTAAATATTATTCGCGCAAATCCTGAAGAAGAAATCGGTTTTGTGGTCGAACGTGATGGAAACCTACAAGAAATATCTGTAACTCCGAAAGCTCAGCAGCTTGAGGATAATACAATTGGGGTCATTGGTGTTTATGGGCCAGTTGAAAAATCGGTTTTACCATCCTTGAAATACGGGGTTTTAGAAACCTTTATGTGGACAAAGGAAATTTTACTTGGTCTTGGAAAGCTTATAACAGGTCAATTCTCGATTGACATGCTTTCCGGACCAGTTGGAATATATGTATCAACCGACACAGTTGTTCAATCTGGAATTTTTTATGTGATGAAATGGGCTGCCATCCTCAGTATTAACCTAGGGATTGTAAACCTTTTACCATTGCCAGCTCTTGATGGCGGACGATTAGTATTCTTTGCGTTGGAAGCTGTTCGTGGAAAACCGATTGACAAGCAAAAAGAAGGTATGGTTCATTTTATCGGATTTGCCTTACTTATGCTTCTCATGTTGGTTGTTACATGGAATGATATTCAACGATTCTTTTTATAAGATGAAGTTCAAAAGTCCGGTGAAATTGACACATCGATAGAGGAGCTTCGACTAACTGCCGACACGTCCTGTGT
>NZ_JBALOX010000066.1:0-6800 GCF_036965165.1 Bacillus sp. JJ1521
CAGCATTTCCTATTGGAAAGATGTATGGAATCGGCTAAAGGAAAACAAATTAGCGATGCTTGGGCTTATCATCATTATTATTATCGGAATCTTAGCGATTATTGGACCATATTTAAATGGCTACACGTATTTTGAGCAGGATTTTACAAAGAAAAACCTGCGTCCGAATGCGGAGCATTGGTTTGGGACAGATGCATCTGGACGGGATTTGTTCACTAGAGCCTGGTATGGTGCAAGGATTTCGTTGTTTATTGGTCTAATGGCTGCCTTAATTGATTTTGTAGCTGGGATTATTTACGGAGGTATTTCCGGTATCCGTGGTGGCAGAACGGATAATATCATGATGAGAATCGGGGAAGTCCTCTACGCCATTCCATACTTATTAATGGTTATTTTAGTCATGATTGTCCTTGAAAGAGGGATTTGGGCCATTATCATTGCGATGTCGATAACTGGTTGGATCCCGATGGCGAGACTCGTCCGGGGGCAAGTACTCCAGTTGAAGGAATATGAATATGTTCAAGCTGCGAATGCGATGGGGGCGAAAACCTCATGGATTTTAAGTAGACATATGATTCCAAATACCATGGGGCCGATTTTGGTGAACGTGACATTAACTGTACCAACCGCCATTTTCGCGGAAGCGACACTTAGCTTTTTAGGCCTTGGGATTCCAGCTCCACAGGCAAGTTGGGGAACGATGGCAAATGATGCTTTAGGAAGTATATTAATCGGGAATTTCTATCAATTATTTTTCCCTGCCTTTCTCATCTCGCTTACCATGTTTGCTTTTAACGTGTTCGGGGATGGATTAAGAGATGCACTCGATCCAAAATTGAGGAAATAGAAAGAGGGGGGAAACGATAAATGGAAAATATATTAGAAATTCAGGATTTGCATGTTTCGTTTGATACAAGTGCAGGGAAGGTGAATGCAGTTCGGGGTGTTTCCTTCTCAGTTGAAAAAGGGGAAGCAATCGCAATTGTTGGTGAATCGGGATGTGGTAAAAGTGTGACGGCCAAATCAATAATGCGACTACTCCCATCCCCACAAGCAAAAATAGACAATGGTGCGATCTTGTTAAATGGAGAAAATATCGTCCAAAAATCAGAAAAGGCGATGGAAAAAATAAGAGGGAACGAAGTCGGGATGATTTTTCAGGATCCGATGACATCGTTAAACCCTACGACAAAAATTGGGATCCAAATTGCAGAANNATACAAAGGTTTCAAAAAAGCAGGCCCTTGAGTATGCTGAAAAAATGCTTGAAATGGTTGGCATCCCTCAACCAGAGAAACGAATCCAGCAATATCCTCATGAATTTTCTGGTGGGATGAGGCAACGGGTGATGATTGCAATTGCCCTTGCCTGCAGACCGAAGCTATTAATTGCAGATGAGCCTACTACTGCACTTGATGTAACCATTCAAGCCCAAATTTTACAGCTAATGAAGGAGCTGCAGAGTAAAACCAACACTTCGATTATTTTAATTACCCATGACCTTGGTGTTGTAGCCGAAATGTGCAGTAAGGTTGTTGTGATGTATGCAGGAGAAATCGTGGAAACGGGAAGTGTCGGGGAAATCTTCTCCAATCCCACTCACCCGTATACGAAGGGATTGTTAAAATCAGTACCTCGACTGGATATGGATAAGCATGAAAAACTATCCACCATTACTGGGACCCCTCCGGATTTACTTGACCCACCAAAGGGCTGCTCATTTTATCCAAGGTGTGAAATGGCAATGAAAATTTGTGCAGAACATAAACCGGAATTTGAGGGTGTTAGCAAGACGCAGTATAGCTCATGTTGGCTAAATCATCCAATGGCTAAAAACCGTATAAATTTCGTCTAAGGAGGAGGTCGAAAAGTGGCTGAAAAAACGCAAAAGTTGCTTGAAGTGAAAAATGTAAAAAAATACTTTTCCATCCACAAAAAGCCTCTAAAGGCAGTTGATGATTTAAATTTAATCATCAATAAAGGGGAAACGGTTGGACTCGTTGGTGAAAGTGGCTGTGGAAAATCAACAGCTGGAAAGACGATTATTCGGTTAATTGAACCAACAGACGGTGAGGTCCTTTTTGAAGGGAAAAATATTTATGAGTTTAGCCAAAGGCAAATGAAGGAACTGCGAAAGGATATGCAAATTATTTTCCAAGACCCGTATGCTTCATTGAATCCAAGGATGAAGATCGAGGATATTATTGGGGAGCCTCTTGATATTCATCATCTCGCCAAAGGAAAAAAACGAAAAGAGCGGGTGAAGGAACTTTTAGAGTTAGTCGGACTTCGTCCAGAGCATGCCAATCGATTCCCGCACGAATTTAGCGGTGGACAAAGACAAAGGATAGGAATTGCAAGAGCATTGGCACTTAATCCAAAGTTTATTGTTTGTGATGAACCGATTTCGGCTTTGGATGTATCAATTCAGGCTCAAATAGTTAATCTGTTAAAGAGCCTGCAGGAAAAAATGGATTTGACGTATTTATTTATTGCCCATGATTTATCAATGGTCAAATATATATCAGACCGAATCCTTGTGATGTATTTAGGAAACATGGTTGAACTTTCGGATAGCAAACCCTTATATGATGAACCACTCCATCCCTACACAAAAGCTTTGTTGTCTGCGGTTCCAATTCCAGACCCTGCAGTGAAACGCGAGCGCATTGTATTAGAAGGAGAGGTCCCAAGTCCTTTATCTCCACCGTCGGGTTGTGTGTTCCGAACAAGATGTAAATATGCAATGGAGCGATGCGTATCTGAGATTCCAAAATGGAAAGAAGTAAAGCCATCCCACTTTACGGCTTGTCATTTATATGATGTTTAACTTATTCAGTAGAAGTCCACTACTTCTATAAGTGGGGGATGAATGCAAAAAGAGTCTACAATTCAGTGGAGGGTTCAAACCCCGACTGAAATTAAGGAACTCAGACTAAGAACGCCACGTCCTGTGGCAACGTCTGAGTGACCAACATCGTGTTGGCCTAAAGCCTCCGGCGGATGCCACGATTTTTTAGAGGAAATTTTTCGATCAGTAAGTTCGAAGACTAAAGACGCCACATCCTGTGGCAACGTCTTCATGACCCACATTGTGTGGGACTAAAAAATCGGGCGCAAATACGCCATGGCGAATTTGATTATGTTCGTTTTACAAATATAGGTAGAAAGTGGTATAATATTTACGAATATAGATAAATTAACTGTAATGCTTATTATAAGGAGTTTCTCATGGAAGCTTTCGCGTTAACGAAAAGCCCTAAAGGCAAGTTAGCCGTAGTAGCGCTATGCGCACTTGGAACAACTTTTTATAATAAGATTTTTTTTATTGCCTAAAATGTTTTTTGGATCGTTTCGTGCCAACCAAAACAAAGGAGATGATTTGAATGGCTTTTGGAAGAAGACCAGTCGAAGAAATTGTTACTGAGGAAACGAAGGTGTGGGAATGCACATCCGAGGAATGTAATGGATGGGTACGAGATAATTTTAAGAGTACTACCGAACCAAACTGTCCATTGTGTGGTTCTGAAATGGAAACTAATACAAGAGAATTACAGGTTGTTAACAACCATAATAAAAGCTTTTTAGCATAGGATTAACACCTGTTTCCTCTAACCTAACATTTTTTTAAAAAAAATAGAGTAATTTTAGGTTATAAAAAGATTTCCCTATGGACATAATAATTCATGCATTACCTTGCAACAATATTTTGTTGCATTACATAGGAGGAAACAAAATGGCACAAGGAAAAGTAAAATGGTTTAACAGTGAAAAAGGCTTTGGATTTATCGAGGTTGAAGGTGGAGATGACGTATTCGTACACTTTTCAGCAATCCAAGGTGATGGGTTCAAAACGTTAGAAGAAGGTCAAGAAGTTACTTTCGATATCGAAGATGGTAGCCGTGGACCACAAGCCGCTAACGTTCAAAAAGCGTAATGAACCAAATATAAACCGTTCAAAACAGATTCTATTTTAGGATCTGTTTTTTTGTGTTGTACGTTAGATCAAAGACTAAGAACGCCACGTCCTGATGTCTTCGTCTTTGTGACCCACATCACGTGGGCCTAAAAATGCCCCTGACGTATGTTATCAGGGGCACCCTTTAATTTGTAGCAGGTTTAACTGGTTTTGTTTTTTCAAGTTCTTGAACTGCTTTTTTACTAACGTCAACACGTTTAATGAACAGTGCTAACACTAAAGCAACAATATTAATACCTAGAGCTACATAGAAGGAATAATTAATTCCAGCTAGTAATGCTTGTTGACCAATTAAAGCTTGAGTGCTTTCAGTAAATGTAGTTGGATCAACATTTGCCATTAAGCTAGTTCCTTCTGTTTTGGCAACACTATTCATGATGGTAATTAAGACTGCAGTACCAATAGAACCAGACACTTGTTGGGCAGTATTATTGATTGCAGTGCCGTGTGGATATAAACGTGCTGGTAACTGATTTAATCCATTTGTCATAATAGGCATCATTACCATTGACATACCAAACATACGAAGTGTGTAGGCTGTAATGATATAGGTGTAAGATGAATCAATTTGAAGCTGTGTTAATAAATAGGTTGATACTGCTGTAATCCCAAGGCCACCAATTGAAAGAAGACGTGGCCCAAATTTGTCGAATAATTTACCAGTAATAGGTGACATAATTCCCATAACAATGGCCCCTGGCAGCATCATTAACCCAGATTCAAATGGAGATATTCCACGAACACTTTGCACATATGCCGGTGTAAGAATCATTCCAGAGAACATCGCTACCGCGTTTACAATGGCAATAATTGAAGCAAGTGCGAACATTGGATATTTATATGCCCGTAAATCAAGAATTGGTTCTTCTACTTTTAGCTGACGTAAAATGAATAAAATGAGTGTAATACCACCAGTAATTAAAGAAGTTAATACTAAAGGATCCGTCCAGCCGTCATTACTTACAGAACTAAAGCCGTATAATAGTCCGCCGAATCCTAATGTTGATAAGATAACGGACAGATAATCAATAGTTGCATTTTTGTTTACTTCCATTACATTTTCGGATTTCCAAATGGCAAGAACTAAACTTATTACAGCAAGAGGCAATATCATTTCAAATAATACACGCCAATCATAATGCTCGACGATATAACCTGATAAAGTTGGACCAATTGCAGGTGCTGTGATCATAACTAATCCGAAAACACCCATGGCAGTACCGCGTTTTTCACGTGGGAAACTAACAAGCATAATGTTCATCAATAATGGTCCCATCACGGATGAACCGGCTGCTTGAACCATACGGCCAGCAATTAATACTCCAAAGTTTGGAGCGAATGCAGCCATGGCGGTACCTAGTGTAAAAATAAACATGGATGCAATAAATAGATTTCGGTTCGAAAACCTTGTAATTAAGAATGCTGAAGCTGGAATTAACACACCGCTAACAAGCATATACCCTGTTGCAAGCCATTGAACGGTTGAGTAATTTTCAATATTCAAATCAATCATAATAGATGGTAATGCAACATTTAATAAAGAGTTATTTAAAAATGAAACAAATGCCCCAATAAAAAGTACTGCTAACATCAGATATGGTGGCTTTTTTTCTTGTATTGTTGAATCCATAAAATTTATCCCCTCGATTCATTCGTTAAATTGTTACTTGAATGATTTTATACCACAAGTTCATTTTGTGCAATATATTTGTACTTAAGGTATAATATGCTAGGGAAAGCAAATAAATTGGTTACATGGAATATTAAGGAAGTAACGGAGGGCATATGAATAAGCGTAGGCGACGAGTTGCAGATGCAGCATTGAAATTATTCCTTGAAAAAGGATTTCAACAAACATCGATACAAGATATTATTGAACATGCGAATATTTCAAAAGGTACTTTTTATAATTACTTCTCAAATAAAAATGATTGTATCGCTGAAATTTTAGAAGGGTTGCGATATGATGCTAGCCAAATTCGAATGGAGATGCAGGTTGGAAAAGATGAGACAGACCGTAATGTACTAATAGACCAAATTTCGATTTTGACCCAATTAAATAAGGAACGGAATCTTACTACGATTTTTGAGACCATTTTACATTCAAATGAAGTTGATCTTAAAAAAATGGTCATGCATCATCGTATTCATGAATTGGAATGGTTAGCGGGACGATTTGTTGATGTATATGGTGAAGAGATAAGAGCTTTTACGTTTGAGCTTTCCATACTCTTTTACGGAATGATGCATAATATCTTATTTACAATTAAGATTACAAATAGCGAACAGTCCAATCATCGTATTGTCGAAGTTTTGCTAACTTATTTAGAAGCGATCATTTCAATTATGAAAGAAAATGGGAGTACCTTGCTTGATCCATCATCACTCCATTTTCTGCAAGCAAGAATCGATCGAAAGGTACTATCAATTGAAGAGCTTTTAGATCTAGCAAAAGATTTAGAGAAGGAAACAACATTCACAACAGACCAACAAGATCTTTATGATACGATTGTGTTAGAATTGCAGCGTGACAGGATTCGAAAAAGCGTGCTACAGCCTTTAATAAAACCATTTCAACGATCCTTTGTACAAACGGAAATGGAAACTCAAGTTAATACATTTACAAATTTCCTTTGGTATTTTTTAAGAATGCATTAATATAACTTTATTCAGCAGAATTCCAATGCTTTGTTTGAAAATACAATCAGAGTATCAAATTTATTTTTTGTATAAAACTAATTGAATAAAGTTATTGCCTCCGGCGGATGCCAGAGATTTTTATAAGGAAACTTTCCAGCACTTACTGGCACTAAGCCCTCCT
>NZ_JBALOX010000067.1:0-165 GCF_036965165.1 Bacillus sp. JJ1521
AAGGGTGAACTCCTAGTCTTTTCGTGTGTCTTATTCAAAAAACGATGGTCAAAATCATGAAATCCATAACATGGAAATATCCCTCAATCTACACAAATCAATCCTGTCATGGCGACGCATATATCAGCCAGGTGACGCAAAAATCTAGAAATCGACGCAAATCCG
>NZ_JBALOX010000067.1:347-14701 GCF_036965165.1 Bacillus sp. JJ1521
CAAACAAACGTTTGTTTAGCAGTCTATTCCACTATTGCCGTGGAATTAAGATTTCAATCAATCGTTTGTTTAAATTGATTTTGCCTAGAAAAGAAGTTAGTAGTGTGAGCTGTTATACCTTTAGTTTAGTAGCCTACTATAGGTTCAAGAGGTTAAACTGATAAATAATTAGGTATGGGTCTCGTATCACAGATAAGTCATTTTAACTAATTAAATACATAGGCTATTGAAAGTAAAAAAAGTTATAACCCGTTAAACAAATCAAAGCTTTACCAAAAAATCTACTATTTAATTTCGAATTAGTTTGCTATACAGTATAGGAAAAGGTTTTCAAATAATGATAGATAGTTAAATGCGGGTGAAGCGTAGAATGATTAAATCTTTATTAAATCTCTCGATAAAAACGAAATTGATGATTTTTTTCACAATTATTGTGCTCATTCCGTTAGTGTTGCTGGGGAGTTTTACATACCAGAAGTCATCGGAGATTGTTAAAGAGCAGGTGAGTGAAAAGGTTCTCGAACGATTGATTCAAATTAATAAAAACCTGACGTTTTTCACGAAAGATATGGAGCAGGTGAGTAATTATTTATATCGAAATGAAACGCTACAAGAAGTATTGTTGAAGCCAGGGAATCGAAGTGATTATGAAAAATATGAAGACTTTACGAATATTTCTTCACTATTTAGCACGGTCAAGGGTTCGAAGAATTGGAATCTTTATATGTATGTCATCGGTTTAAATGGGGATCGCTATTTTACTGGTGAGTTTCTCCCTGACCATTATGATCATTATGTGAATAATTGGGGGATATTTAGAAAGGCAAGTGAGGCAAACGGTGCGTTAGTGTGGGATACACACTATACAATCCGAAAGGTGGAAGACCAGAATATTGTTTTAAGTGCGGGAAGACTCATCAAACATACCAAGACAGGCGAACCTCTGGGATATCTGGTTATTGATGTAATGGAATCGACGATAGCGGAAATCTATCAACAAAAAACAAATGATATATCCCAGTTGTTTCTATTAGATAAAAATGGGTATGTTATTTCGGGATACCCGAGTAAGGCGACGATTGGAATGAAGCTCGAACATCCCTCACTTTCTTCTATTCTAGAAGGGAATCAAGGGTACACAAGGACGGAATGGGAAAAGCAGCCTTCGATATTAGTTTATGATACGAGTGAAAACTCACAGTACAAAATTGCGACCTACATTCCTGAGAGCGAAGTAACGAAAAATAGTAATTTAATAGGTTATATTACAATCATTGTTGCGATTCTTAGTTTTCTAATGGCGATTTGGTTGTCCTATTTTTTCTCAAAAACATTAACCAATCCTATACTGCGGCTGAATCGGTTATTCAAAAAGGTAGAAACCGGAGATCTAACCGTTCAATATCAGTCTGACTATCGAGATGAGATTGGTTCTCTTGGAAAAAACTTTAACCACATGGTGTCGCAACTTAGTAAACTAATCACTGAAAGTATTGAAAAGAAAACCTTGCTTCAAGAGGCTGAAATCAAGGCGCTCCGTGCTCAAATCAATCCACATTTTCTATATAATACCTTAGAAACAATTAGCGCAATAGCAAAGCTTGAGAAGGTGAATATTGTCAGTGACATGTCGGTTGCACTTGGAGAGATGATGCGCTACTCCATTAAAAAGGAACAACAATTCGTTCCAATGGAGGAGGACCTGCGTCTAGTAGACTATTATTTATTTATCCAAAAAGTTAGGTTTCAAGAGAAAGTCAATGTCAATCTACGTGTAGAGCCGTCTGTCAAAAACTACTATATTCCTCCGCTTCTGATTCAGCCACTTATTGAGAATGCCATTAATCATGGCCTTGAAATGAAGGTGGGAACGGGAGACCTTCAAATTGAGATTTATGAGGAGAACAATCTACTTTGGATTAAAGTAAAGGATAATGGAATAGGGATGGACGAAGAAACCTTAAATCGAATACGTAACATGGTAACTCTAGTTAAAAATGATAATCATACCCAAATTGGTCTTGAGAACGTTAGAAGAAGAATCGAATTGTTATTTGGTAAAGAATATGGACTTATGATTACGAGTATAAAGAATGTGGGAACTACGGTCTTGCTAAAGCTCCCAATTCTACATGAGAGGGGGAGTGTGCTTTGATCAAAATGGTGATTGCGGATGATGAGTGTCTCATTCGTAAGAGATTAATAGAAACAATAGATTGGAAGGAGCTCGGGATCACAGTTTGTGGTGCTGCATCAAATGGGATCGAAGCATTAGAACTCGTCAAAAAGGAATCACCCCATTTGTTACTTACAGATATTCGGATGCCTGGCTTAAGTGGATTAGAGCTCATTGAGAAAATGGTGGACGTGAATAAGGGTATGAAAACTATTATCTTGACGGGATTTAGTGAATTTGCCTATGCTCAGCAAGCAATTAAACTAGGGGTCCATGATTTCCTTGTAAAACCAATTGATGAAAAGGAACTTATGAAAAGTATCAAGAAAATCACCACAGAAATTCAAAAGCAGAATGAAGAGAAAATGAGATTGCAAATCTTATCCGTGTTAAAAGGGGATAAAGAATACATGGATGAGAGTTTCCAAGACGATTCTCACTATTTTATACAATACCGACTCCTTACTTTTGAAAGTGAAGACTTAATAGATTCAACCTTTTTAGATGACCTGCAATATCAAAATATTATGCTAGAAAACAAGCACGGGATTGGGATTTTATATAACCTAGACAATGAAGAGCTTAATAAAGTAAAAAAGATCTTTGAAGAGTACAAAATGTTCGGAGGCTGTAGTCAGCTTTCTAGCAATCCACAAGAATTGCAAGTCTTATATACACAAGCCAACATTGCGAGAGATCAGAGTAGAATCGAAGGAAAGCCAGGTTGTTTGTTTTTTGAACAGATAGATAACCCGATTCAAATGAAAGAAATGTTAGACGTTATACACTCCCATTACCACGAGCAGATTACATTACACGATCTGGCAAATCGATTTTATATTTCAGACAGTTATTTGAGTCGGATTTTTAAACAGTATACAGGGAAAAACTTTATCGATTATCTAACGGATTTGCGAATCAGCAAGGCGAAAGAACTTCTCCATCATTCGACATTAAAGACCAATGAAATTAGCAAATCTGTCGGTTACGCTGACCAGCGCTATTTTAGTCAAATTTTTAAAAAGTTTACTGGACACACACCATCTGAGTTTAAAGCCATAGGAAAGAAATCTGAACATCGCATAGAGGGAGACCTCCATCGTTAAGTAGAGACTGCTTGATTGCAAGTCTCTTTTTATACGAAAAATATTAAACATTTTGGAAATAATCCCTCGTTGTAATCGCTTCCATATAAATTTACACTTACAGTGTTCCAATTAAAAACAAGGGGGAAATTTTGTGAAAAAGCTATTCATGTTATGTCTTACACTTTTGCTAGCTTTGGCTGTAGCCGCTTGTAGTGGCAAGGAAGAGAGTGGGGCTGGTGCAAAAGAAGATAGTGGTAAAAAAAGCGATACGGTAACAGTGTACTCACCACACCAGACGGAAGTCATAAACCCAATTATAAAGGAATTCCAGGACAAAACGGGAATAAAGGTTGAACTAGTTTCAAGTGGAACCGGTGAACTATTAAACCGTGTTCAAGCTGAATCTGCTAATCCACTTGGAGATGTATTCTGGGGCGGTGGTGCTGAGTCACTAGAAGCATTCAAGTCACACTTTGAAGCATATGAAGTTGCTGACGATGCATCGATTCCAGATGCATATAAGAGTTCTGAAAATCTATGGACAGGCTTTTCTGCCTTACCAATGGTTATTATGTTAAATAAAGATATGGTAACAGGAGCTGATGTTCCAAAATCTTGGGAAGATCTATTAGATAATAAGTGGAAGGGTAAAATTGCATATGCAGACCCTGCTAAATCTGGTTCTTCTTATACGCAGTTAGTTACAATGCTTACTGCATTCAATAGCCAAAATGACGGTTGGGATTTTGCGAAAGAATTCGTGGCAAACCTTGATGGAAAAATTCTAAGTGGTTCTAGTATGGTTTATAAAGGTGTTGCGGATGGAGAGTTTCCATTAGGTGTAACTCTTGAAGAAGCCGCATACCGTTACATCGCCGGTGGAGCAAATGTAGATGTTGTTTATCCTAGTGAAGGAACTTCTGCAGTTCCAGACGGCATGGCTGTAATTAAAGGAGCAAAAAATAAAGAAAATGCTGAGAAGTTCTTAGATTTCTTAGCGAGCAAAGAAGTTCAAGAATTAATCGTTTCTGAGTTCAATAGACGTTCCGTTCGTGATGATGTAAATGCACCGGAAGGATTACCAGCAACAAAGGATATTCCAATGGTTGATTACGATTTCAACTGGGCATCTGAAAATCAAGACGATGTAATGAAAAAATTCCAAGATATAGTAATCGGTAAATAATAGTTAGAGAGAATCGTTTTTCGTAACGATTCTCTCTTTAAATAGGAAGGATGTAAAGCAGTGACACAAGTAAAAATTAATCAAGTATCTAAATACTTTGGAGATATAAAAGGGGTAGACAACGCAACAATCAACATTCAAGATGGCGAATTCTTCACATTATTAGGGCCGAGTGGATGTGGTAAAACGACTTTGCTGCGCACATTAGCGGGATTTTACCGTCAGGAAGAGGGGGATATCTATTTCGATGAAACATGTATTAATGATATGCCCACCCATAAAAGAAACATCGGAATGGTCTTCCAAAGCTATGCAATCTTTCCACATATGACGGTTTTCGAAAACGTAGCATATGGACTAAAAGCCCGCAAAGTTGGGAAACAAGACATTCAAAAAAGAGTAATGGAAGCACTTGAAATGGTGGAATTGGCGCATTTAAAAGATCGTCAGCCATCTGATATGAGTGGTGGGCAACAACAACGTATTGCTCTTGCCAGAGCAATTGTTATCCACCCTGGTCTATTGTTGATGGATGAACCACTTTCAAACCTTGATGCAAAGCTCCGTTTAAAAATGAGATCCGATATTCGTGAACTACAAAAACGACTGAATATAACAACCATTTATGTTACCCATGACCAAGAGGAAGCATTAGCGGTTTCGGACCGTATTGCTGTGTTAAGTAACGGGAAAATTCAACAAATTGGTAAGCCTCATGAAATTTATTTGACTCCAAAAAATAAATTTGTAGCCAATTTTATTGGCTCAACTAATTTCCTTCAAGCTCGTGTCGCTGGCAGTGGGAATGCTATGCTTGTGGAACTTGAGGGTGTCCAGTATCCAATCACTTTAACTAAAACCTATAGCGGGGAAGTCGTGTATTCTGTGCGTCCAGAACAAATCAAAGTCATACGTGATACAAAACCTGCACAAGGGCCAGTTGTCAAAGGGAAGGTCATTGAAGCTGTGTTCTTGGGTGAAAAAGTTGAGTATAAAATAAAGCTGGATACGACTGGTGAAGAGATACAGGTTCATGAGCATGCCGTTCCTTATTATCAACTAATGGCAGAGGGTGAGGAAGTTACGCTTTATTTAAACCCTGAAGAGGCAGTTGTGTATACAGTGGACGGAGAGGAGGCGCTAAATCTCCATGGAAACTCAAACTAATGTAGCAAGAACGAAACGAGTAAAGAGGATAAAATGGGATTTTTGGAACGTTGTAATAATAGCGGGCCTTCTGTTCATGCTTCTGTTTTTACTTTATCCTTTGTTTAACATTTTAATAAAAAGTTTTTATTATGAAGGTAAATTTAGTCTAGAAACCTATAAGGATTTTTTCACACTTAAGTATTATTACGGTGCATTACTTAATAGTTTCCTTGTTTGTATTTCAGCAACATTTTTTGCCACACTAATCGGTGTTCCAGTTGCTTATATTATGACGAGGTTTGATATCCCGTTTAAGGGACTTATTCACATTTTAATTATTTTAACACTATTGTCTCCCCCATTCATTGGTGCGTACTCATGGATCCTTATGCTCGGAAACAACGGATATGTAACAAACTTTCTTCATGACCTAGGAATCAATGTGAAATCGATATATGGATTACACGGAATGATTTGGGTGTTTACGATCCAGTTTTATCCGCATATTTATTTGTATGTGTCAGGAGCATTAAAAACAGTTGATAGTTCACTTGAAGAAGCGGCAGAAAGCTTAGGAAGTCAAAGATGGAGAAAACTTCGTACTGTCACACTTCCACTTATTTTCCCAACCCTTTCTACGGGAGCGCTAATGGTGTTCATGGCTTCCTTTGCAGACTTTGGTACGCCAATGCTACTAGGGCAAGGAATTAAAGTATTGCCGATTTTAGCTTATGAGCAGTTCATTAGTGAGATGGGCTCTAACCCTGCAATGGCAAGCACGCTTAGTATTATTCTTCTTGTGATTAGTACGAGTATTCTCTTCCTACAAAGGTATTTGGTAACTAGAAAAAGTTTCTCAATGAGCTCAATGCGCCCACCAAAGGTGATCAAATTAAAGCCATTACAGAAATTTTTTGCGCTTGCATTTATTTTTATCGTTGTAGGAATTTCAATGATTCCGCAAGCAACCGTGATCACGACATCTTTCCTAAAAACAAACGGTCCTGTCTTTACGAATCAATTTAGTCTAGATAGCTATCGTGAAATTTTATTTAAAGTTCCACAGGCCATTTTGCATACATTCACATACTCAAGTATTGCGATTGTGATAATGGTGATTGCGGGCTTGCTACTCTCCTATGTAACTGTACGGAGAAGTTCGAGGCTTACATCATTATTAGACGCCTTTATTATGATTCCGTATGTCATTCCGGGGACAGTGCTTGGGATAAGTCTGATCATTGCTTTTAATAAACCGCCTATGGTGCTGACAGGAACGTGGATTATTTTAGTGATCGCCTACGTCATTCGTAAATTGCCTTATACAATGCGTTCAAGTACGGCAATTCTATATCAAATTGATAAAAGTGTTGAAGAGGCATCCATTAGTTTAGGTGTTCCGCCAATGAAGACATTCTTTAAAACGACTGCGGTTCTGATGTTACCCGGTGTGCTTTCAGGGGCCATTTTGAGTTGGGTAACAACGATAAATGAATTGAGTTCGACAATTGTTTTATATGCAGGACATACTGCAACCATTACTGTAACAATCTATCGTGAGGTATTTACAGCAAACTTCGGTACTGCTGCAGCCCTTGCATCAATCCTGTCATTCTGTACCATTCTATCCCTAATTGTAGTTAATTTATTGTCAGGTAAAAAGGGAATCACGATGTAATACCTGGTTCTCTATCTACGATATAATAATACATATGATTGTATAGGAAAGATAGGGACCGTTATGATGAGAAAAATTCTTCTAGTAAGTAGCATAATTGTAGGTGTTTTGTTAAGTATCGTTCTATATTCACTAAAGCCGGAGGAGGATTTGAATCGCCAAACAGCCAAAGATCAAACACTTGTCATTTGGACATCCTCACCAGCTACAGTTGATATTGCAAAAGAATTTCAACAAGAAAATGAAAATATAGAGGTGGTTACAAGGATAGTGGATGACCCACAAATGTTGCTAGAGGAACTATCCATTGCCGAATCGGCAGACCAACCACCCCATCTTGCTGAAATACCTTCATTTTATGGACTAGGTTCATTAGTTCAGTCAGGGGCACTGGTACAGGTAGAGCAATTGCTTGATCAGGAAATGAAACGGGACCTTGTTCATGGCATGGAAAAAAGGTTTACCTATGACGCGAAGCTGTGGGCGATCCCGCTTGGGTATGAAATACCTTTGCTCTATATGAACGATAACGTAGTACCGAAAGATAATGTAGGTAGTACGATTAACGACATTTTTAAAACTGGTCAATGGGTTCATGAGAATAACAAATCTATTTGGGGGATGAATTCCGATACACTCTACCCATGGTATATACAGAATCTGTTAAAGGAAGAAGGTCTTGAGGAGACACAGTTGGAGGAATCGTTATGGTATAAAGCGAGGGCTGAGTATGGGCTATTACCCCCATATACGTACCATTTAGCGATTACACAATTTGTAAACAGCAAGGGTGGAATTCTCCTAAGTACCTCTCGAAATATATGGTTATTTGAAAAATTAATCGGAACGAAATTTAAATTTAGTACCTCGCAACTCCCGATTGATCAAAAAAACATCATCCCGAATGGCAATGGATTAGTTGTAATGAAAGAGACATCCTCAGAAGATGTGGTTTCAAAATTTATCTCATATATTCTTCAAGATGAAAAGCTAGAGGATTATGCAAAGAAAGAAAACCTAATTCCAGCATATAAGAAAAACATAAATAGTTCTGGCTTTCTAAAGGAATATCGCCAGTATCCCGGCTACCAAAAAGCCATTCTGAATAGTTTACAGGCCGAAGGAGAGTATCCATTCGTGGGGGATGATGAGGTATGGGAGCAGCTGAAGAAGAACGATAAAAATCTAATGGAACAAAGGTGATGTCAAATGGCTATAACAATGGTTGAATCACTATCGAAAGGGAAGCTAGGAGACCCTTTGTTATGTGAAGATTTGTTTGTTTGTACGGACGACTTTGTGGCTATCGTGGATGGTGCCACTAATGTATCTGGTAAAAAGATGAATGACAAAACACCAGGAAGACTGGCAGCGGAGATTGTGAAAGCAACAATAGAAACCTTACCAAGAGAAGTTTCGATGCAAAACATGGTCTCTGCTATCAATGATAACCTCCAACAGACCTATGAAGAAATAGGATTAATAGAGGAGATTAAAAAGCATGCATGGATGGCACCTACTGCAAGCCTAATTGTGTATAGTGATCATTACAAGGAGGTTTGGCAAATCGGTGATTGTCAATGCATCGTGGATGGCGATTTGTATAAAAATGATAAGATCATCGATGATATTACGGCTAATGCAAGATCGCTATACCTAGAAGCTGAAATAAAAAAAGGTAAAACAATCGATGAATTATTGGTGGATGACCCAGGCTGGAAGTTTATCCAGGAATTAATTCAGCAACAATACTATATGCAAAATGATCTTGAAAACCAGTATGGATTCGAAATCATTAATGGTTTCCCTGTTGATTTTTCAAAAGTAAAGATCATTGAAGTGTCTCCAACTACGGAATATATAGTACTAGCATCTGACGGCTATCCATATGTAAAAGATAGTCTTGAAGAATCGGAAAGAATGCTACAAAAAGTATTAAAGGAAGATCCTCTCTGTTTTAGATTCTATAAGTCAGCGAAAGGATTAAAGAAAGGGAACCTCTCCTTTGATGACCGCACCTATCTAAAATTTAAAGTGGAAGAGAGGAGTGACAATAATGAGCTATAAGTGGTTAGGGTGGGCAAAGCAAATTCAAGCTATTTCCCAATCGGGCTTGGCTTATTCGAAAGATGTATACGATATCGAACGATTTGAAGAACTTCGAAAGCTAAGTGCAGAAATCGTTACGGAATTCTCAAATAAAAACCTGGAGGAAGTCTCGAGAATCTTCATTAGCGAGGAAGGCTACCAAACTCCCAAGGTAGACATACGCGCTGTCGTCTTTAAGGGTAATAAAATCCTGATGGTAAAAGAAAAAAGTGATAATGGCTGGACCCTACCAGGTGGCTGGGCAGACATCGGATTATCTCCTTCCGAAAATGCTGTAAAGGAAGTAGAAGAGGAATCAGGCTATATCGTAAAACCAAAGAGATTGCTAGGAGTGCTTGACCGAAATAAGCATGGGCATACACCGAATATCTATGACATCTATAAAATCTTTATCGAATGTGAGTTGGTTGGTGGTGAACCGATGACAAGTATTGAAACCTCAGACGTGGGATTCTTCCTAAAAGAATCAATCCCACCCCTTTCCGTCGGTCGCATTACGGAAGAGCAGATAAGGAAATTGTTTGAGTATAAAGATAAACAACAAATAGAAGTGATGTTTGACTGACATTTGTGAGGTATCAACGATAAAAGAATGTGGAACAGAAGAAGACCAGTAGAGTTGGTTTCCTGTTCCACTTTTGACTTATATAAGTATGGAGATGCAAATATCAATGCAATGACGCAAATCATTTCCTGTCGACGCAAATATCGAGAAATCGACGCAAATAGGTCCTCCGCGACGCAAATCCGGCCCAGGCCACGCAAAATAATGTCCAAGAGACGCAAAAATCAAGAAATCGACTCAAATCCCCTCACATCGCAGCAAAACCCAACCCCGTAGACTTCACCTCGTCCTCAACCAACGCAAATCCCGCAATGATTCCTGCAGTCGATCCCTATTCTCCTCGCCCTCCACCCAAAAACCAATAAATTACTAAATCCAAAAGTTCGATTTACCGCTAAAATAGGAAAAAAGACCCCTTTAATAGATTCGTAAACTACTCTATAGTAATAATGAATCATACATAAATCGTACGAAAAGGCAAAATCATTGAAAAATGATGACGCAAAACTAAAGGGGCTAAGGTCTTTTGGACTATGCCAGCCAGTTCCCGAACACGAGGCTCCGTCGATATATGTAAATCAAAAGGAGAATATGTTATGAAAAGGTTTATCTACAAAGTAAAATACTATTGGCACAGCATGCAATATAATAAAAACAAAATCTTGATAGAGGATTGCCGGAGTGAGGATATTAAGTCGGAGATTAAGACAAAGATGCAATACCATGAACGAGCTGCTGTCAATTATATTACAAAGCTATAAAATAACCATAACTTTACCATCTATACCGTTAAAAAGAAGTGGCCCTGAGTTGCTTCTTTTTTTGTTCCTTTTTCCTTGTAACTTATAGAGGAATACGTTAGTGTTCCAGTTCTAAAAGACTAGTAGTATCACAGCAAACCATTTATAATAGAAAAAGTTCACTAAAAAGGAAGTGCTATTATGAACCGTCCAAAGTTTCCTTATCCTTATGTATTGATTGCGATAGCGGTAGGGATTTCAGTCGTCATTGCGATTCAAATATATCCGTTTAAAACTACAGCCGATTTGGTTGTATTTACGATCACTATTTTAGGTCTTGTCATTTCGTTTATAGCATTTATTATTTCAATGAAAACCTATATTTCGATTGATAGTGTGAATGTTATTACCCAAATGGACGGGAATGTATTAGAAAACGAGAATTATGTTACATCCATCACTAGTTTGTTGAGGGAATATGATATGGAGCGCTCGAAAGATGTGGGGGATTCGATTTTTGCCATATTAGAGAATCGTTTTTCAAAGAGGTCTAAGACAGCGATTGAATTTGCGACAAACCTTCAATATTTTATAGATGTCATCGTTTTCTTTCCATTTCTATTTAATTCCGCAGATGAAAATCAAAAACAAAACATGGATAGAATGAACAGGTTATTAGGCGCTATTGAAAAAAGAAGAGATGCATTACTATCGATTAGTACGGGAAATCTAATTTTAATAGAAGAAACAGTAAAGCTTATAAAATGTGTGATTAACTACCAAAGATTAATCAATACGAATGAATATACAATAACCTCTACCCTTCTTGAGGTAAGAGGAACGATGCTTAAAAACTCAGTCACGCAGACGGTATATTATAACTATTTGGGATTGTTTTATAATAAAAAGGCAATGGCAATTCTTCGGAATCAGTTACAACTAGGAAATAAAGATGCATTTGAAATTGAAGTTATGAAAAAGATTGTAAAAAACATGGATAAGCTGTCTGGTGAACAAGCCGAACTATACACGATGTACTTAACTGAATCAAAAAATGCCTTTAAAAAGGCTCTTGAGAATTGCCAAGATGATGTGATGTGGGAAGGGTTTATTAAGTATAATGATGCCCGATCAACATTTTTCATACAGTTAGCCCAGCCATCGTATAATGGCGCGGACTGGCTAGAAATTATGAACGAAGCAATCACAGCAAGAAATCGATTAAATATCCTAATCGACGATATCCTTGAATTGGATAACTCATCTTATTTACAGGAAGCATTCATCTATCAAGAATATTTAGCTAGACTTGTTACGTATAATATTCTAATCGCAACGAACTCGCATATTACGGATACATTAGGGAAAGTAAAATATGCATATCCAACTTATAATAGGATACAAGATGATCGATTTGTAAAGGTACCAATTACTGGAAGGTTTAATCGGATTGAGGAATATCAACAGGATATAATAAATTTTGTGCAAGAATAGAATTTATTTAAAAAAAGAAGTGAGTACCAAAAACAAGCTTCCTTTAACTGCAACAAACAATTATATATAATTACTTGGCGGAATCATCCTACTTGCTCTCTTAGAGCAACGCTCTTATTTGCATAAAAAATTCCAAGGACTATAAAATCTAAAAGCTTTCCCTCTTGTTCATCTTAGCAGGAGGGAAATTTTAATATAGAGGTACATTACGGACCATTATTAAGTAAAATACTATTGATACAGCATTCAATTAAATAAGAATCGAGCACTTTTATAAGATTGTCTATCTCAAAAGCTCAAATCTGATATTGAATTAAAGATGAAATACCAAGAATGTGCAGTTGTTCACTTCATTGGAAAACTATAAGCCTTCCAAAAATAATGAAAACCAAGACTATTAAGATGCCCTGGTTTTTTATGATCCTTTTGTGGGATTCGAATACAAGTACATCGTCTCATTTAGACAAAGCATGTGTTCAATGTCGGCCTACCGGTTAATAAGTTGCCATTTGTAACAGCAACATTAAGTTCAATATTACTTACATCATCCGCTCTTACTACATTCATCGGTAAAAATAATAAAAGTACAAGGGTTAGGATGATTGATAGAATAATAATTCTGTTTTTCTGCAAAATAATCTCCCCTGGAAATAAGCTAAAGTAGGTGGAAATACCTATCTCTCAAAAACACAAATTTCATTATACAAAAAATATATCAAATAGTATACAAAAATTGGAGTATTTTAGATTAGTGCTAAGTCTAGTGGAATTTAAAGCATAACTTTCCAATGTGGAATAATTACTGATGTCATTTATTAAACTTGACAAATTTATTCCATTTCTTTAAAGATAGTCCTGTGGTACTATAGCAATTGTAAGCATTTGTAAAATGGTTTGGCGAAAAACTAAGAATAACAAATGATAAAATTTTTATAATTGATTAATTCTGTCATATAATGCTTGGGCTTAAAAGTTAGAAGATGCTAAGGAAGTAGCTATCATTAGCCTTAGAGTATTAACGGTAGGATTAGCGTTAGAACCGATATTTCTCTAATTACATAATAGGAGAAATTAATTTTAATTAATGAATCATTAATAGGGGGATAAAATTGAAAAAAGTACGTAAAGCAATAATTCCAGCTGCGGGTTTAGGAACAAGGTTCTTACCTGTTACAAAAGCAATGCCTAAAGAGATGTTACCTATTGTGGATAAGCCTACGATTCAATATATTGTAGAAGAAGCAGTGGAATCAGGTATAGAAGATATCATTATCGTAACCGGTAAAGGGAAACGTTCTATTGAAGATCACTTTGATAATTCATTTGAACTTGAACAAAACTTAATCGAAAAAGAGAAATTTGATTTATTAGAGAAGGTTCGGCAATCTTCCAGTGTGGACATTCATTATATACGTCAGAAAGAACCAAAAGGACTTGGACATGCTGTATGGTGTGCAAGAAAGTTCATTGGGGACGAGCCTTTTGCGGTTTTGCTAGGTGATGATATAGTACAAGCTGATACACCATGCTTAAAACAATTAATGAATGAGTATGATAATACATTGTCATCTGTAATTGGTGTGCAGACAGTTCCCGAAAATGAAACACATAGATATGGAATTATCGATCCATTATCAAATCAAGGTAGACGTTATCAGGTTAATCAATTCGTCGAAAAGCCAAAGCAGGGTACTGCTCCTTCTAATCTAGCAATTATGGGTCGCTATGTACTAACTCCTGAAATCTTTATGTTCTTAGAACAACAAGAACTAGGTGCTGGCGGAGAGATTCAATTAACAGATGCAATTCAAAAGCTCAATGAGATTCAAAGAGTGTTTGCGTATGACTTTGAAGGCGATCGTTATGATGTAGGTGAAAAGATTGGCTTTATCAAAACCACAATTGAATTTGCTTTAAAACATCAAGATTTGCGTAAAGAAACATTAGAATTTATGGAGCAATTATTAAATAAAGAAAAACTAGAAACGATAAAATAATGAATCACACAATGGTCTTTTAGGAAATCAATACTATAGGGTTGATTTCCTAAAAGTTCACAAATTACAAAGAGACTCAGGAGGGAATGGTAAAAAAGCCATTCCCTAAACCCTTTTTAGAGATAGTTGAGATATTCTTCAACCCTTAACTTTTTTCAGGAGTATCAATAAT